>CAYLLE010000067.1:0-18892 GCA_964384485.1 uncultured Spirochaetales bacterium
GTCACGGTCAGTAAATCCCGGTCAACTCCTTCTGTAATCAAGAAGAGGCATAATTTCATATAATATATAAATTTAGATCGGGTTGACCGGGAATTGCTGTTGCTGTGTCACAGTTCTTGCCTCCGGACCGCATTTTTGATAATATTGATATGACGCAAACGCGTGAAGGCGGCATTAATCTAACCGTCAGTTTTTTTCCGCCGGTATTTCTCATGGAGCTGCCTCATTCATCTTAAAGGAACAGTCGCAATGACAACTCAAAACAAAAGGTCATTTCCCCTCATTGGAATCGGAGCTTCCGCGGGAGGAATTATGCCCCTGAAACAGTTCTTCGCGAACGTCTCTGCCGATTCCGGTCTTGCCTATATCGTCGTTGTCCACAAAAGCCCGGATCATCCTACCTCGATAGACAAAATATTAGAACGGATAACAGACGCACCGGTTTCCATAGCAGAGGAAGGAGAAACAATAAAAGAAAGTCATGTATATGTGTTGCCTTCCGGACAAGCCCTGAATTTAAATCAAGGGAAGTTCGACTATGTGAATAATTCCCGCAAAGAACATATTTCCATCGATGCTGTTTTTGCGTCTCTGGCTGCAGCGAGGAAAATCATGTGCGGCGGCATTATACTTTCGGGCAGCGGGAATGACGGAACCCAGGGTGTACAGAAGATCAAACAGGCTGAAGGAATAGTTCTTGTTCAGGATCCAAAAACCGCTGAGTACAGCGGGATGCCCGGCAACGTTATCGATACGGGGCTGGCGGATAAGGTTTGCATACCGGAAGAGATGCCCGGCGTATTAGAAAATCATTTTAAAGAAATCGGCAAGCTGCAGAAAAAACAGGAAGAAGAATCTGAACTGATAGGGGATGAGGAGTTGAGACAGATTTTCTCTCTTATCCTGGATAAGACGGGTCACGATTTTTCTCAATACAAACAGAATACCTTGCACCGGCGGATTCTCCGACGGATGATGATGAATAATATCGAGCACATTGAGAACTATATAAGGCTGATGCAGGAAAAACCCAAAGAAACCGAGACTCTTTTTCGGGAATTTCTAATCGGAGTTACCAGTTTTTTCCGCGATCCCGATTCATTTGAAAGACTCAGGGAGCTGTTAAAAGATTTTATCGGTTCCATGGATAAATCCGAAACTGTGAGGATATGGGTGCCGGCCTGCTCCACAGGGGAAGAAGCGTATTCAGTGGCCATAATACTCCGGGAAATAATGGAAAAACTCGAGAAATTATTACCTATCCAGGTTTTTGCTACGGATATTGACAGAAACGCCATACAAAAAGCCAGGGGAGGTATTTACAGCAGCGGAATTGCCCGTGATGTGGGAAAAAAGCGTCTAAAAAGGTTCTTTATAGAAGAAGAAAATAATTACCGGATAAAAAAAGAAATTCGTGATTCGGTTTTTTTCTCCGGACATGATCTTCTAAAAGATCCGCCGTTTTCCCAAATTCATCTGATTACATGCCGGAATATTTTTATATATCTCAATTCACAGGAACAGAAACGGCTTCTCAGGCTTTTCCATTATACGTTGAAACCTATGGGTCTCCTTATGCTAGGTTCCTCCGAGTCAATAACTGATCAAACAGAACTCTTCAGCATATTAGACAATAAATGGAAAATTTTTCAGAAAAAGAATACCCCCGCGTCAGTGCGCGGCAGAATAGGGATTTCCGCTGAACCGGGGAAGATTCAACAAGTTGATATAAAATACAAAAGAAATGATCAAAAATCTCAGAAAGCTGATTATGCATATTTGCTTAAAGAGCTCCTTCTTGATTATTACTGCCCCGCCGGGCTTTTGACCGACACCGATGGAAATATAATCCAGGTCCAGGGACGGCTGGGTAAGTACCTGGACCTGGTAAGCGAACCGGGTAATCAAAAAATACTAGATATTGCCAGAGAGGGACTGCAGTTGGAACTCCCCTCCACGATGCGGCAAGCTATATCTTCGGGTAAACTGGTGGTGCGTCAAGATGTGGCTGTAAAAACAAACGGAAGCACCCAGAATATCGATCTTCGGGTTATGCCCCTTCAATATCCGGAATCGCTTCAGGGGCTCCTGTTTATTGTGTTCCAGGATATCTGCCGGGTCCATGAAGATACTGGTGAAAATAATGATTCTATCGCTGATTATTACTATGGAAGCCGGATCAGGGAACTGGAGAAGGAGCTTAATCAGACCCGGGAGATTCAGCAGGTTACCATGGAGGAACTGGAGTCGGCCAATGAAGAACTCAAATCCACTAACGAAGAGCTTCAATTATCAAACGAGGAGCTTCAATCCATCAACGAAGAACTGGAATCATTCAAGGAGGAACTGCAGGCCCTGAATGAAGAATCCGACACAGTCAATTCTGAACTCCAGAGTAAGGTATCAGAACTCTCCGCGGCCAATGACGACCTCCGGAACCTTCTTAACAGCACCGATATTGCTGTAATTTTTGTTGACAACAAATGCCGTATCCGCAGGTATAACGATGCTGCAGCCGAAATAGTAAACCTTATCCGCAGTGACGAGGGAAGGCCGTTGGGTCATTTAGTGCATAACCTGAACTACGATCACCTAATTGTAGATATAGAGACGGTCCTTGAAAAACTGGATCCATTAAAGAAAGAAGTTGCCGCCAAAGACGGTACATGGTACTTCATGAAGATTACCCCGTATAAAACGGCTGAGAATAAGATAGACGGCGCGGTGATTACGTTTTATAATATTAATGATCAAAAGAAGACTCAGGAATTTCTGGAAGAATTTACCCGTGATAAAGAAATACAGCGGGAAATCATCCGCACAGTATTCGACATGAATTGGCAGCCCCTTCTGGTTCTTGACAGTTCCGGAAAGGTGCTTATTGCCAATTCCGCCTTTAGTGATTTCATTGGAGACGGTAAAGGAGAACCTGAGAAGACAAACTTCTTTGATCAGAATGAGGATGTATTTACATCCAGGTTGAAGGATGAACTCCGACAGGTAATCAATCGGGAAGGCGGATTCACCCTTGGACCGTATGAGTTCGAAAGAAAGGAACGGAGCACCCGGTATACCATTAAAGGCCGGGTTCTCCCGCAGGGACCTCAGAAAATGTACCGGGTCCTGCTCCAGATATTGTTAGACCAGGAGGCATGATCTGTGGGTAACAAAAAAGAACAAGATTTTTACAAGCTCCGCCAATACGCGGAAAACCTTCTAAAGGATGCCCAGAAAAGACCGGTAGATACCGGGAAAAATCTGGTCGACTTGGTGGAGGAACTGCATATTCATCAGGTAGAACTGGAGCTGCAAAACCAGCAGCTCCGGGAGACTACACATGAACTTGAAGTTTTAAAGCAGGAATATTTTGACATTTATAAGTTTGCTCCGTGCGGTTATCTTACGTTAAACGGCGAAATGATAATAACCCGGGCAAACCTGACCGCCGTGAAACTGCTCAATCTTGACCAGGTGGATATTATCGGGAGAAGTCTGGAATCGTTTGTTTTCGTCGAATTTTGGTCTTTGTATCAGGAGGCGGTTTCCGAAGCACAGTCGGGCAAGGATCAGCATATGAGACTTCTGTTTACCATTCCGGAAAATGAAAAGCGGTGGTTTCATACCGATATTCGTCTGCGGGGAGGAACGGATGACGGAGAAAAACAGTATTTTGTGACTCTGACCGATATAACAGAACAGGTGGAAGCGAAAGAAACTCTGGCCAGCCGCACCCGGGAGGTGGAACGGCTGCTAAAGGAAAAAGAGCTTTTGATGCGGGAATCGAATCACCGGATCAAGAATGATATTCATGTAATCGGGTCCTTTCTGGAACTGCAGGTGATCTCCGCTGATTCCGAGAAAACCCGGGAGGGACTGCTTAAAGCACAAAATATGGTAAACACCATGGGCCGGATTTACGAAATGCTTTCTTCAAAAAAGGATATTACCTGGATGAATGCGAGTGAACTTCTGCAGAACGTAATCGGTGATGTCTCCAGGCTCACCATACCCGGGAAGGCCGATTTGGAGGTGTCGCTGGAAGATGTAATGGTTACTTCCAAGGCCGCGGTATCTCTGGGACTGATCCTGAACGAGATCCTCACGAATGCGGCGAAATATGCCGTTCCGAAATCGGAAAATCCCGCTGTGAGTATTATCCTGAAAAAGGCGCAGCCCGATATCGCTGAACTTATCGTATCCGATAACGGTCCCGGGATACCTGAAGAAATGTCCGGGGGCGCACATATAGGGACTGGATTGGGCCTTGTGCAGGCCCTTACTCAGCAGCTTGGCGGAGAACTGGATGTCAGGAATCCCGGCGGTGCCCGGATCAGGATACGGTTCCCCTGCGGAGCATCTTCTGAGTAGCATGATGGCGAGCATAACTGCTTCGTTTGCCCGTAAAAAGACCATAATCAGCGGATATTTCGATTCATTTTTTGAAAAGATCAGTGACGATTTAAGCCTGTTCCGGGAATCCCTCTCCTGGCACGGCAGGCTTAAGAACTTCCTCTCAAAGGGTAAAATGATCAGGGGCGGACTGCTCCTGATCACCGAAGAATTCTACCGGGGAGAAAATTCTTCCCAGGGAACAGCCGCGGGAGCGGCCATGGAACTGCTCCAGGCCGGATTGCTGATCCATGATGATATCATGGACCGTGACATTCTCCGCCGCGGCGGTCCGTCCCTGTTTCATCAATATCAGCGTTTGGTCCATGAGAGGAAAGGCAGTGATCCGGAACATACCGGGATGTCCATGGGGATGTGTCTTGGTGACCTGGCATTTTTTCTCGCCATGAACGCCCTCTCCGGTTCTTCCTCCCTTTGGTCCCTGGTTACCCGTGAGCTTTCGGTGGTTTCCCTGGCCCAAATGCGGGATGTACTGAACGGGTCTCTGGACGCGGCAGGTTCCCGGCAGGATATTCTTAAACTCTACGCTCACAAAACCGGCAGATACACTTTTTCTCTACCCCTTATGGCCGGAGCAATACTGGGAGAAGCTCCCGGTTCTGACGTGGAGTGCCTGGGCGGACTGGGGGAGGATCTTGGGATCATGTTTCAGCTCAAAGATGATGAAATCGGCATGTTCGGTGATCCTTCCGAAACGGGAAAACCGGCGGATTCGGACATCACCGAAGGAAAGATAACATGTCTTATTTCAGCAGCCCTGGAATCAGCCGAGCCGGCACAAAGAGACCGGATCCGGTCTATCCTTGCCGATCCCGAACCAAGCCGGGAGGATGCCGACTTTGTCCGGCAGACGGTAAAACAATCGGGGGCGCTCCGGGAGGTCCGGGAACTGATGAACCGGTACGCCTCCGCGGCGGAGCAGAAAATTAACGCCCTCTCAATTTCCCGGGAAGGAGCCTGTTTCCTCCGGGAGCTGATCTCCTACAACATGGAGCGGAGAAGCTGACTATATCGTTTCTCCGGCAGCATTTTTCATTGCCCGGCAGGCAAGTTCCGGCGTGGCTTGAGCCTCCCGGGAGGCTTTGTTTCCTTTCGCGGGTCCAAGAATGAAATCCCGGGTTTCCGCAAGCACCGGATCTCCCACGGAAAGATCCAGCGGTATTTCCCGGGCATAGGTGATATGGGCGCCGGGGAAACAGGAAAAAGATAGCCGGAGACCTATGCCGAAGGCTGCCACCGGGACGGTAGGTAAGGCAGCAATTCCCGGTCAACCCGATCAAAATTTATATATTATATGAAATTATGGCCTTTTCTTAATCACAAAAGGAGTTGACCGGGATTTGCTGTAGGTAAGGGCCGTAGAAGCCGTTACCGGCCATGCTAAACCGGTAAAGGAGGGTTCCCCCCAGACACTTCATTCCGCTTTCGGATTCGGTTCCCTCCACACTCTGCCTTCGAAATTCCGGAGATATACCGCATCATCATCCCGCTTTTCGATGTAATTGGGCGACATCGGCACTTTCCCGTACGGGGTATCAAGCACGAACCGCGGCACCGCCATACCGGACGTATAGCCCCTCAGTTTCTCGATGATTGCCATTCCCCGCTCCACGGGAGTACGGAAATGGGCAGTTCCGGCCAGAAGCTGTGCCTGGTAAAGGTAGTACGGTTTTACCCGAACCGCCAGCAGTTTCTGTACCAGTTCGGTCATTACTTCATGGGTATCGTTGATTCCCTTAAGCAGGACGGACTGATTTCCCAGGGGAATACCCGCGTCGGCCAGACGGCTGCATGCCTCCGCCGCTTCCCGGGTCAGCTCTCTAGGGTGGTTGAACTGGGTGTTGATGTAAAGGGGATGATACTTTTTGAGCATGTCCGCCAGCTCCTGAGTGATCCGCTGAGGCATTGTGCAGAGGGTTCTGCTTCCGATCCTTATGATCTCCACATGAGGAATTTTCCGGAGCCGGATGAGGATTTCTTCTATTGTATTGTCCTCGTGCATAAGGGGATCACCCCCTGTGATAAGAACATCCCTTATCACCGGGGTACGGGTGATGTAATCCAGGGCGGCGTCCCTGGCTTTTCGGGAGAAGTCGAAGTTTTCCCGGCCCACCATCCGTTTCCGGAGGCAGTGCCTGCAAAGGACCGGGCATGTATTGGAGATAGTCCAGGCTATCCTGTCGGGATACACCTTGATAACATTCGGGGCCGGTTCGTGCTGTTCCTCTTCCAGGGGATCCATCAGCCCCTGCTGATCTTCCAATTCCTCCGGCGACGGAACTGCCTGAAGCCGGATAGGGCAGGCCGGATCGTTCTTGTCGATCAAGGACGCGTAATACGGCGTAATCCGCCATGTGAACTCCTCTTCGGCCTTATGAATCCCCGCCGTTTCTTCTTTTCCCAGCGGTACATACCTGTTCAGATCTTCCACAGACCGAACCGTGTTTTTTACCTGCCATTTCCAGTCGTTGTTTTCCATGTATTCCTCAAGCTGCCATTGCTGTTATCGTATCTTCACTCATATAAATCAATATAAATATTTAAATATCAAAACCTGTTTAGGCCGGATGCTCCGGCCGGTTCTCGAGTCCTTCCAGATGCGCCACCCGTTCTCCTACCGCCGGATGGGAGTAGTGGTAGAAACTGTAGAGCCGGTGGGGGACCGGGTTTGTCAGGTTGTCCTTGGCAAGTTTGATCAGCGCCTCTTTGAGCTGACCCGGTGTTGTATGCTCCGCGGCATAAGTGTCCGATTCATACTCGTGTTTCCGGGACCACGAGTTCATTAAGGGGTTGGTGATCAGGGTGAAGGGACCGGAGCAGATGCCGATTATGAGCAGTATACCGTAAAAGGAAGGACCGCTGAATCCGAAGGCAGTATAAAGGGGCAGATAGTCCTTAACCAGATGGATCAGAAAAAAGGTTCCCAGGATTACCGCGAGGGAGAGTATCATCCGCTGGGTGATGTGGTGCTTTTTCCGGTGACCGATTTCATGAGCCAGGACACCGGCTAATTCATCAGGACTCAGCCTCTCTATCAGGGTATCGTAAAGGACAATCCGGCGGTTTTTTCCAAATCCGGTAAAGTAGGCGTTGGAATGTTTGCTCCGTTTGCTGCCGTCCATCACCGAAATTCCTTTAACTTCGAAATCCAGCCTTGCCGCGAGATCCTCCAGCTTTTCCTTGAGTTCTCCCTCTTCTAAAGGCCGGAATTTATTAAACAGGGGAGCAATTACAACCGGATATATATAGAGGATAAAAAGCTGAAGCAGGGTGTAGAATCCGAAGGCAAGGATCCACCACCATTCACCGGTTTCCCGCAGGAACCACCGAAGGACCAGGATCAGGGGAATCCCGATCAGGGCGCTCAGTATAAAGCTTTTTAAGGTATCGGTGATCCATAATTTCGGCGTCATGGTGTTGAAGCCGTACCGCTCCTCAATCACGAACTGGGAATATAGGGAGAAAGGAACGGAAAGGAGCCACCCCGCCGCGCCTATTATAAAGAGATAGAGGATCGCGTATAGATACCCCGGATCAATCAGGCTTCCCAAGACTATTTCGAGCCGGCCGAAAAGCCCGGTCAGGATCACCGCGGCCAAAACGGCACCGGTAAACCCGCTGCTTATAAGCCGTATGTTGGTTTTCGTGACGGTATAATCCGCCGCTTTGGTATATTCCTCCGGTTCGATCCGGCGGGATATAAAATCCGGTGGAGATTTCCGGTGTTTCTGTACCGATTTCTTGTTTAACAGCTCCAAGAGTGCTTCAAAAATAAAGTTCAGCCCAAAGAGGATAAAAAATATAATAAGTATTGTATTTTCCATAACGATCCGAGATACCTTACGGGAAAGCTGAATTGTTTATTTCTTATAAATTGTTAAGTTTTCGGCGTTTCCCTTTGAATTGTTCCTGTTTTCATTATATTATATCATCGGGAAGATACAGACAAGCATATCCGGAACGGCTGTAAAATGAAAATGAGCAAAACAATATTGATAACCGGAGCGAACGGGTTTATCGGCAGTTTCCTCTGTGAAGAAGCATTAAAGAGGGGCTATCATGTGATCGCCGCCGTAAGGAAAACAAGCGATACAAAATGGATTGCCGATAACCGGATAATAAAGGAATATATTACCCTGAACGATCCGGACATATTAACAGATGATCTCCGCCGGATCAGAGACCGGTACGGTAAGGTCCTATACGTTGTGCATAACGCCGGGCTTACCATTGCGCCGAAGTTCGATGATTTCGCGCGGATAAATACCGGCTACACCTGCAACCTTCTAAAGGCGCTGAAAAATTCGGAAATCCTCGCGGGAAAGTTCCTTTTCATGTCCAGCGTAGCTGCCCATGGACCGGGCGGAAAAGAGCCGGATTCGAAGATCCGGGAAACCGATGATTCAAGACCGATTTCCGCCTACGGTAAATCAAAACTTGCCGCGGAAGAACTGGTGAAAGCCCAGGATTCGTTTCCGTGGATAATCCTCCGTCCCACCGCGGTATACGGTCCAAGGGATCACGATTTTCTCACATTTTTCCGTCTGATCTACCGGGGTACAGAACTTTATATCGGCAAAGGGATCCAGGAATCCAGCCTTATCTATGTAAAGGACGTTATAAAAGCGATTTTCGCGGCTCTGGAAAGCAGCCGGGAAAATCGGACCTACTTTGTCGGTGAAAAATTGTACCGTTTAAAAGACCTCTACCGGACGATTAAGGAAGCCCTCGGGGTGAAAAGGACCGTTAAGATAAAAATTCCCATACCCCTTCTCCTGGTTTCCTCCTGGATAGCATCCCGGATATTCATGATTTTTAACCGATATACCGTTTTTAATCCAAGTAAAATCGATGAATTGGGACGGGCTAACTGGCGGATGGATACATCCAGAATCAAGGAAGAGTTAGCTTTTATCCCCGATTTTTCCCTGGAAGAAGGAATTAAAGAGACCGCGGAATGGTATAAAAAGGAAGGATGGCTGGATTGATTGAATTAAGAAACAGACTTGAACACTCCATCAGGCACGGCAGCTAATGAAGGGGTGCGCCCCACCAGCCGATGGAAAAATCATCAATCGAATCCGACTCGTCGGGAATTGTGACTGTAATATTTCTGCCGGTTCCCGGTAAAAGATCGAAGTAGTTGTCCGAAAACCATGTGCTGCCGTCGTACCGGTCCTTCCGGTATTGCAGATGAACATACCGGGCATACCGAATGGTTTCGATATTGATTATAATCTGCAGTCCCAGGGGCGCCTGCCTGGCATAGATCAGCTTGACGGAAAGACCGGGATCGGGCCAGGGTACATCTTTCCATTTTTCAAACCATGCGGCGGGTAATATCTTGCGGTTTTTACTGCTGCCTTTCGGCTTAATCTTCAGAAGCAAGAACTCATCGGATTCCAGCTCGAACTTATCAAGCTCCTTCCGGTAAACTTCAGCAGTTGTGTTCGGTTCCGTTTCCATCGTACATTCCATGTTCTCCCGGAATCTGCCGGAGAGGTTCATTTTTCCAAGTTCAATTACCGCGGACAAGGGATGAACGGTTAAATTAGAAACAGCAAAAGTAATTATGCCGTTTCTCAATATAATCATGGGAAGCACCGGGGCGCACGCGCGTTTAGCCGCGAAATAGGCGGGTTTAGGAGACCGGTAAAAATCTATGATGGACCAGTTGGCGGTGGGCCAGCAGTCGTTGAGCATCCAGCTCATGGTACCGCCGCAGTTCGGCCAGTCATACCTGGCGTATTCGTATTCACTTTGAGTCATCACGGCGTGGGCAGCCTGACCGTGGGTGATGTAATCTTCAAGAGATTTTATCGGGCCGAATAATCCTTCCCCGATCATCATGGTCTGTTCGAAATGAGGAAGATCCCGGTGGCCCCGCTGAATGTGATAGATCCACATATCATCGGGAGGCCAAAGGTGTTCAGCCGGCATAAAATAAGCGAAACTTCGCCGGGAACAGGGACCTTGAACACAGAACTCGGAATCGAAGGAACAAATCCGGTTAAAGTGCTCCCGGAAATTCTCCGGTTTTCCGGGAGTTTCAAAGAGGACGTATTTCCAGCAGCTTAAATGACTGTTTCCGGATTTCGGATCATTCCCGGAATCCTCATGAGACTGGGGACTGGATTGGATGTAGGGAATTCCGGGCGCTTCCTTCGCGGTCAGCCCCCGGAGGATGATCGAAAACAGAAGCGGATCCTGTGTCTGCCGGTGAACCTGTTCTTCCCGCCCGGAAGCGGTGATCTGATCCGATTGCCCGGCTGCCGCGCTTTGCTGGTCGAAAGGATGAGCCCAGGAGCGGAAATCTTCATTGCAGCCGCACCAGAGGGTAACAAGCCCATGCAGGCGCCGGAGCTGATATTCCGCTTCCTTAATAATAGTATCTTTTAACGAATCGGCGGGGTACCCGGCGGAGGCGAACATAAAATCCTGCCAAACCATTATTCCAAGCCGGGCGCATTCTTCGTAAAAATAAAGCGTCTCGTATACACCGCCGCCCCAGACCCGGAGCATATTAAAACCGCATTCAGCGGCTTTCTCGATATAAAAGGCATAATCTTCCTCAGGTGTCAGCAGCGGCTGAAGACTGAGGGGCACCCAATTAGATCCCTTACAAAAAATTTTTACGCCGTTAACCGTTATATTAAAAGATAATCCTTCATCGTCAGTTCCGCTAAACGGCTGTTCCATTACCGAGATGTCTCGAAACATGAAAATTCCTGACCGTGAATCTACCGATTCCCCTTCATCTATGAGTTCGGCGCTGTACCGGTAAATCGGCTGTTTCCCGTAGCCCAGGGGAAACCAGAGCTCAGGGCTCTCCACATTCATAGATAAATGGGAACAATAACCGGACGGATTCACCGTTTCCCGGTACATTTCTCCCGACGGAGATATAATCTCAACGCTGATCCCGTACTCCCGGTTTTTCATTCCCCTCGCCGTTTCGAAGAAAAAATCCACCCGGCCCGATAAGTCCGGGCGGAAGGTGAGAGTTTCAATTCTCCGGCCGGTATCCGCTTCTGCCGCCACCGCGCCGGCGCCGATTGAGGGGATGGGCAGGGACCAGTCCCACCCGAATGAAAACTGAGGTTTTCTCAAAAATACCCGGCGTTTTCCCCAGCCCCACAATTCATCAATACGCTCACCCCCCAAAAGGGTATCGATGGAGACAAAGCATATAAGCAGTTCGTTTTTTCCGCTGTTCAGCTTATCCTGAATACCGAACCGGTGGGGATGAAAGGAGTTAACCGCCTTCCCGATGCATTCACGGTTAAGGTAAACCAGGGCTGTTCCGTCAAGATAACTGAAGCTGACGGTATCGATATTATCGGGAAGCTTTTTGCCCGTAAATTTTCCTTTTATCCACCAGTCTTTTCCGGTAATCCAGTAACATTGCTTTCCGTTGTCTCCTATATGAGGATCCGGGATCTCCCCTTCTTTCAGCAGAAAGCGGTAAATATCTCCCGGAAGTTCACACTCCCGCCAATCTTCCGGTAAATACTTTTCGGGTGTGCCCGCGTAATCAGCCGGTATTCTCCGGCGCCCCGGCCCGAACACCCAGGACCCTTGTAAAGACGTACTAATCAACGCTAAACTCCTTGATATATCATATCATAAGACATTTTATGAATAAAGAGAAAATGGTGCATAACATATGAGCAGGATAAATTAAGATGACCCGACTTCTCCCCGTGACCGTTTCCCGCCGGGAGGATATCGTAGCCGATGCCGGTCGGTTTAATTTTTTTCTTGATTCCGCGGCGCGGGGCACTATTAATACCCGTTCTTTTGCCGGAGAACATACCGTATCTCTTGATCCTGAAAACACGGCGGGTTTATCTTTTTGGACGAAAGATCCTGAAAATTTGGTTAGTTTCTTTAAAAGCGGGAGGCGGGAAATTTTAAGCGGCTTTTGTACCGGAGGGAAATGGAGACTGGAGCTTCAGGTAACCGTGACCGGGCTGGGAGGTACCTGCCTCGAACCGGGTGTTCCTGACCCGGAACAGGTTCTTACAGATTTAAACAATCTTGTACAGCAGACTCCATTTCCGAAAGAAAACATTATCTGGCGTTTTGATCCTGTAATAATTACCGAAGACTTTCCCGTATCGTTCTGGAAAACAACATTCCTGAATCTTGCGGCCGGAATCTCCGCGGCCGGCATTGAATCCTGCATATTCTCCTTTATGGATTCCTGCGCGTCCCGGGGGAGACCGGGCATTCTGTCCCGTTTCCGGGAACGCGGCATTCCGGAACCGGAAGAGTTCCCGCCCCCGGATTCCCATCCGGAAAGTCTCCGGACCGCGGAGCAGTACGCCGGGTCCCGGCACCGGGAGCTGCTGACCTTTATGGCCGATGCCGCAGAGGACCGCGGGATCAGCCTTTCCTGCTGTCACGATACATACGACCGGGACAACCCGGTTTTATCCGGGTTCAGCGAGCTTAAAACTATCCGCAGAGGATCCTGCACCGATGCCGAACGGTACGAACGGATTTGGGGCATTCCGGTAAGCAGGGCAAAGTTTGCGGGCCGTTCCGGAGGATGCGGATGTACCGCGTCCCGCGATGCCGGCCGTATCGATACGGACTGCCCGCGGTGCGTCTACTGCTACGTGACCCGGAAATAATGGAGCACCGGTCAGAGAACCCGGTAAGGCGCCCATTGGATGCGGCGTATTCCCGGTACGCCTCTTTCATGCCCCGCTTTTCCAGGTGACGGATGTATTCGCATCTGTTGTGGGTTGCCAGCTGTTTCCCGGAGAACTCCTCGATATGATCGAAGCCGTAATTTATAATCTCATCTTCCAAAGATACAAGATCAAGAATGTCTCCCACCGGAGTACCCCAGGGCCAGCTCTGCATAAAATGAAATTTTCCGATGCCCGCGGTGAAATAACCCGCCTGCTGGAGAACCTTCGTGTATGTCGGGTACTGACGGTTTAAATCTCTTACCCTATTAAACAAACCGGATGATTTCAAGAGTAAAATTTAATACCATTTCGGTTTCGGATATGATAATATAACTAGAAAAACCAATTCAGGAGAAGCATAATGGAAAGTAACCCAAAACAGTATGAAACAATCCCGCTCATGATTCGGCAGAAGGCAAAAGAATTCGGCGAATACGCGGCTCAGCTGAGTAAGGACGGAAAAGGGGATTTTCAGCCCACGAATTACCAGACTCTCTACAAGGAGATGAAAGACACAGCCGCCGGTTTACATTCTATAGGAGTTTCCAGGGGCGATCACGTAGGACTGATTGCTGATAACCGGAAGGAATGGCTTCTTTCCGATATAGGTCTCCTGACCCTTGGCGCGGCCGATGTGCCCAGGGGATGCGATTCCATGCCCGATGAGATCGGATACATCCTCGGTTTTTCGGAATGTGAGGTGGTTATTGCTGAAAACCAGGCACAGGCGGAGAAGATTCTTTCGGTTAAGGATTCAATCCCCACACTTAAAAAGCTTATCATGATGGAACATGATTTTTCCGAGAAAGATTTAAAAGCAAAAGGAATCGAAATTCTTTCGTTTTCCGAATTGATGGAAAAGGGAAAGCTGTTCAACTCGGAAAATCCTGATTTTGCCGAAGGAGAAATTGATAAGGGCGCGGGTGATGATTTAGCTACAATTATCTTTACCTCCGGCACCACGGGCGAACCGAAAGGGGTTATGCTGAGCCACCGGAATTTCCTGCACCAGGTGGAAAACGTTCCCCAGCTGCTGGATGTAGGGCCGGGAGATATCTGGCTCTGTGTTCTGCCGGTATGGCATTCTTTTGAGCGGATCATGCAGTACGTTGCCCTCGGGGCTGCCTCAGCTCTCGCCTACTCAAAGCCTATAGGCCAAATCATGCTGGCCGACTTCGCGAAGGTAAGACCTACCTGGATGGCTTCAGTACCGAGAATCTGGGAATCAGTAAAAGCGGGGGTTTACCGGAATATTAAAAAGGAGTCGGCAGTTAAGCGTGGACTTTTTCATTTCTTCGTCGGTGTGGGAGGCGCCCATTCCTACTTTTCCTACCGGATCCGTGGGCTTCTTCCTGAATTCAAACGGCGGTCCCGGATTGTCGATATAGCCGTCAGCTTTTTCCCGTATATTTTACTCGCCCCGTTCCGCGGACTGGGCAATGTTTTGGTTTTTAAAAAGATCCAGGCAAAACTTGGCGGCCGGTTTGTTGCGGGAATATCAGGCGGAGGCGCACTGCCCGCGGCTGTGGACCGTTTTTTTTCCGCCGCGGGAATTCTCCTGCTTGAGGGGTACGGTCTTACTGAAACAGCTCCTGTACTGGGGGTAAGAAAGCAGAACCATCCCGTCCCCGGAACGGTAGGTCCCGTATTCCCCGGTACGGAAATAAAAATTGTTGATGAAGATTTCAAGGAATTGCCCCCCGGCACGAAAGGAAGGGTCCTTGCCAAAGGTCCCCAGGTGATGAAGGGTTATTATAAAAAGCCGGAAGAAACCGCGAAGATTATGAAGGAGGACGGTTTTCTTGATACCGGTGATTTGGGTAAGCTCACTTGGAACAATGAGCTTAAAATTTTAGGACGGGTAAAAGACACGATTGTTCTCCTGGGGGGAGAAAATGTGGAGCCCACTCCGATAGAAGAAAAACTGAAAGAGTCGGAATATATAGATCAGGCGATCCTTCTTGGACAGGACCAAAAATTTTTGGCGGCACTCATTGTTCCGGATAATGAGAGTGTGGAATCCTGGGCAAAACAAAACAATATCTCGTATATTGATTTCGATCAGCTCCTGCAGTCTCCCGAGGTCCACGACCTTTTCGGGACCATTATTCATGAGTCAGTGAGCGGCAAAACCGGATTTAAAAGTTTTGAACGGGTGTACCGGTTCAAACTGATCAACGCGGATTTTCAAGTCGGGAAGGAACTCTCCGGGAAGCAGGAAGTTAAGCGGCATGTAATCGCTGATCAGTACAGTAAGGAAATCAGGGAGTTGTTTAAGTAAGGCTTAAACCGTCAGCCGGAGTATCTCACTTCTTTCTCAGTAAACTGTAGGTATCAATGGCTATCTGAAGTTCTTCGTTAGTCGGAACCACCACGATTGATGTTTGAGAGTAGTCGGCTGAAATGATCCCTTCTTCGTTGCCGTTTCTGGAATTTTTCTCGTAATCCATCACGATTCCGAGATTTTCCAGACGGTGACAGATACGCTCTCTCATTTTTACTCCGAACTGTCCGACACCCCCGGTAAAGACGAGTATATCCACCTTTACAATATTTGCCGCATAGGCTCCTATGTATTTTCTGATGTTATGGGCATACACGTCCAGAGCTTGTATCGCTTTTTCGTCACCCTTTTCCGCGGCAGCCTCAAGATCTCGCAGATCATTCGAGATGCCGGACAATCCAAGCAGACCGCTCTCTTTATTCATTATTCTGTTCAGGTCTTCCGAAGTGTAGCCCCGTTCCAGCAGATAGAGGATTATGGCGGGATCAACATCGCCGCACCGGGTTCCCATGACAAGACCGGCAAGGGGAGTAAATCCCATGGAAGTGTCTATGGATTTACCGTTTTTAATCGCGGTGATTGAAGCCCCGTTGCCTAAATGACAGGAGATAACGTTTGTGTTTTCGGGAGAACGCTTTAGGAAATGAACCGCTTCCGCGGAAACGTACCGGTGACTGGTCCCGTGAAAACCGTATTTTCTAATTCTGTATTTCTGATAGAATTCCCGGGGCAGTCCGTATAAAAACGCGGCGGGAGGCATGGTTTGATGAAATGCCGTATCAAAAACCGCGGCCTGGACTTTGCCCGGAAATACCTTCATCGCTTCCTGAATGCCGGTAAGATTTGCCGGATTGTGGAGCGGCGCGAGTTCAATATTCCGTTCGATAGCTTCGATTACCGGTTCATCTATTACCACAGACTTGGAATATTCCTCACCGCCGTGAACTACCCGGTGTCCGACTCCGGCAATTTCGGCCTTACTGCCGATGATACCGCTCTCCCGGTCCGTCAAGAGTTTGATTACCAATTCCATTGCCTGGGTATGGTTTTTTACTTCCACATCCTCGCTGATATCACCCTTTTCTGATTCCTGGGAAACCGTCCCTTTCTGTTCTCCAATCCGTTCAACTGTACCTTTTCCTATACTCTTCCGTTCAGGCATCCGGTAAACCTGGTACTTCAAAGAAGAACTGCCGCAGTTGATCACCAGAATATTCACCGACTCTTCTTTCATTTATACGCCTCCGTCACCTTCATTATATTTAAACAGTACCAATATTCAATTGCTTATCCGGCTAATTTATGATATGATTTTGAAAATGCCGTCTCACATAGCTCATAATCTTTTTTCGATTCAATCCATTAAAGAGTTAATACAAAATGATACACACAATCTTGATCCTTCTGCCGTTCCTTTTCTCTACCTAGGGGCCCAGGGACCGGATATCTTCTTTCACAATCAGAGGACTAAGCCGTCCGGATTAGCCTACGGGATTAAACTTCACAGCGGTTTCTATGGAAAATGCTGTGCCGTCATGGCTGAGATCCTCCTGGACAAGGAGAAGAAACCGGAAGAGTATTATCTCTACGGTTTTATCACCCATGCCGTGTTAGACCGGTACACGCACCCGTTTATCATAAGCCGTTCGGGTAAGGAAACTGCCGGAGCCCACGCTTTTTATGAACGGATCATTGATGTTCTCATGCTGAATCACTTCGAAAACAAATCTGTGAATCAATACGATTTTCTCTCCACCCTGCCTCCCGGGAATGAAATACCCGGGCATATCTCCAGCTTTCTGGCGGATACCTTAACGCGGGTTTTTCCCCGATCCCGGCTCAGAAATCAATGCAGAGAACGGGTGGAGAACGCGTTTTACGATACCCTGTCCTATTATTCCCACACCAATTTTATTGACAAGGAATACATTTGCCGCGCTTTAGAACGGGAAGATGCCGGTGAGATGAGCCAAAAGTGGATCACTATTGTTCATCCCCGGTGGTTTCCAGAGGAATATGATTATCTGAATGACCAAAAACGTGTATGGACTGATCCATGGAGCGGTAAGCAAATGCGGGAATCTTTCGTTGAATTATGGGATTCGGCGAAAGAGGAAGCCCGGCGGTGTTTAAAAGCAGCTTTTGACGTTTTAAACGGGAAAAAACCGCCGGGAATACTTGAAGAAGTCGTCGGGAACGGACCTCTGGGGGGACAGGAAAAAAACAAGAAGGAGCAATCCTATGAAACTCCCCTTCCGTTCAGCCGGATCCTCAGCCGGGTAAGGGAGCAAATAAACGGAGAGTGCTCTTCCTAGTACTTTCCTAATTCCAGCCCTTTTTCAAGGAAGTAGCGGTATGTATCGTAGTACACGGTATTCGGAATTGAATGATCACTGTGCAGAATAAATCCGTTATTCTGCTTTACTACAGGTATTTTGGCTTCCAATTCCTTATCGATCAATGATTTATCGTTTGTATAAAGAACCCGTACATCAATTCCACCCATAAAAGAAAGATTTTCTCCGTACTGCTTATAGAGCTTGATCAGGTCCATTCCGGCTTTTACTTCGATTACCTGCAGGCAGTCCATCCCGGCTTCCATCAGTCCCGGAACTAACGGATCTACAAACCCGCAGGAATGAATGATAGTGGGAAGATTATTACTGTGAGCGAAACCGAAGGTCTTGAAATGCCCAGGCTGGACAATTTCTTTATACATGGCCGGAGACATGAATGGGCGGTGTTTAAAGCCCATATCTTCATAAAACCAGATCCCATCGGGATATCCTTCTTCGGCAAAAAGAATGGACTGCAGATCTACTATCAGCTGGGAATAGGTCTGAACCATGTCCTTTACCCAGTCAGGGTCTAATGCCATGCCGGTAAGCATGTGTTCGTGTCCGCATACCGGATGCATGAGTTCAAACACATTTGTGCCGGCCAATAAAAAAAATTTATTCTCCGCAGCGGCTCTTTCTTTTGCCTCCCGGTATCCGGCAAAGTCGATCCTTTCTCTGTCAGGCTTGAGTAGCGGCTTGATATGTTCTTCCCATGCCGACCGCTCTTTTACCAAAAAGTCCACATGTTCAGGCGTACTCTCATGAAGTTTGTGCCGTCTGAGAAGAGCGCCGTTGCCGTCCCGGGTGAGTATGGTTTCTTCAGTTTCCTCAATTACTTCAGGTTCAAAATTGATATCGGCAACCATTTTGAGAGCGTTGGTCGTAATCATATCAAAATCAAAATGCTGGACTAAGTCTTCGTCTTCTTTTATGTGTCCTTCGTTCTGCCATACATCTCTGGTATCACCCCAAAAATGTTCGTAACAACCGATCCGGTCCACTGGTTTTCTATGGAGCAGATTATGAATGCGTTCTTTTCCTGTCATGGGGTGCATTATAGCAATAAAGGGGGTTCATGGTGAATAACGTGGATTTGAAATTCACCGATTAATATAAAAAAGAGTAATGCCACCGAACGTGGACAAATTTTTCCCCAA
>CAYLLE010000068.1:0-18769 GCA_964384485.1 uncultured Spirochaetales bacterium
CGGGTGATTTGCAGCTTTTCAATGGCCATCGTCAATTCCCGTTTGAACGTCCGGACCGGAATCTCTTCGCCCCGGACAGCTTCGGCCGAACTCCGCAGGAAGGTACCCACAGGGAGACCTTCAATCGCGGGGGGATACTGAAACGCGAGGAACAGACCCAGCCTGGCACGCTTATCCGCGGGAAGAGCCAAAAGATCCTCTCCCGAGAATAGCACGCTCCCGCCGGTAGCGGTATGGGCCGGATGGCCGGCCAGCAGATTGGCCAGGGTGGATTTTCCCGATCCATTCGTTCCCATAAGGACGTGAAGTTCTCCGGCGTTTACTCTGAGATCCACACCTTTCAGGATGGGAGTTGTTTTTCCGGTATATGCTTCCGTCACCTCAGACGACAGATTTTTAATCTCCAAAAGGGGAGCTGTCATTTTCTTCCTCCAATAAGTCTTCCAAATTTATATTGCTGAATAGTTCCCGGATTTTCTTCCCAAGATACTTAACCGGCCCGGCAACGGTGCACCGTTTTTCAAGGAGACACGCATGGGCCTGCCCCCCGGTACAGGACGCATACACAAAGGGACCCTCGAGAAGTTCATGCAGCATAAGCACCGTGGTTTCGTTCAGCGGCGCGGAGATCCGGTAGCCGCCGTGCTTCCCCTGTTCCGACTTAAGGATACCTCCCGCGGTTAAGCTCTGAAGAACTTTAGATACCAATTCACGGGAAATTTGATGATTCGTACTGATCTCACGGGCACTCACCGGCCTTTGGGCCCCTGCTTTTTCCATGTGCTTTAGTGCTATGAGGGCATATTCGACTTTTTTATTTATTTTCAGCAACCCGCTCTCCCGTTAGCTCAAAATAATCGGACTTCTTTTGTCTTATTTAAGGTACCTATTCCCCGGTGTCCTGTCAACGAGGTATGGAAAATTTTTCTGATTTGGTCATTGACAGGAACGGACAATTTTTTGTATCAATACTGACCGGGACGCTGTAACCGGCGGCGTTCCAAATTAGTTTTGTTTTAAAGGAGACCGGGAATATGCGGAAGAGCATTAAGCCGAAGGGATCGGACTTCCGGAGACGGACTGAATTTCCCCATGAAACTCATGCTCCGGTTATTGACTGCCCGGACTGTATAGATTCGGGGCAGCCGTGCCGGGTTACCGCTTCGGTAGGTCCCGCCGGAGAACACCCCCGGGGACGAAACCACCATATAAGCTGGGTACAGCTCTTTTTTCAGCCCCGGGGAGTAAAAGAGATTAAGAAAATCGGAAAATATTCGTTTAATAAAAAGGGATGGACGGATCGGCCGGAGATAAAAGCCGACATTTCTCTGGAAAAATCCGGAACATTCCACGCAGTAAGCTACTGCTCTATACACGGCCTTTGGGAATCAAGAAAAGAGGTCACTGTTCAGTAGGTTTATACGTCGGTTATGTATTCTTTATATGAAGAAGCCGGCCAATCGGTGTTTTTCTTTTTCCGGTCGAAAAATACCACCATATTTCTGCTTTTTTTCGCGCGGTAAACCATTTTATCGGCCCGCTCCACCAGCTCTTCCAGGGTCGAGCATCCTTCGGAATCAGCAACACCTACCGATAGGGTGCCGCACGGCTGCCGGTTTTTTTTGATAATCCCCCTGACCGGCGCATAAGCCGGATTTTTCTTTACCGCCTCTTCCTGATTATATCTGATCCGCTCTGCCATCAGGATCGCGGCATGCAGATCGCTCAGGGCGAATATCATGATCTCTTCACCGCCGTACCGGATTCCTATATCGTTCCCCCGGATTCCCTGCTGAATGACTTTCGCGGTAAGGGAAAGAATTTCGTCCCCCTTCTGGTGGCCCAACTCATCATTTACCCATTTAAAATGATCAATATCTACCAATAATAGACACATCTGCGTCTTTAACTTTTTATACTGCTCAAATTTTTTGGGAATCTCTTTAAGGTAATAATTTTTACTTTTTAGCCCGGTCAGCTTGTCCTGGTATTCGGAGTAGATCTCTTCTTTCAGGTTGATCCTGAGCGATTCCTGGGCCTGCTGTCTGCCCCGGGATTTTTCCTTCTCCCATTCCTTTTTTTCACCGTTCCCGGCTGCCGCGAAGCTCCCCTCCCGGAGAAGAAGGAAACTGTTTTCATCATTTAAGAGATAATCGTAGAGATCAACGATACCCCGGAGGATTTCGAGATAAAAAATCTGGTACACCACAGGAATATTTATTGCCCGGGAATTGTATTTGGCCTCAATATACCGGGTAAGCTGCATGAAACACCGGTTATTCTGGAAATCCGGCGAAGGGGTCACCGCGGGGTTCTTTTCCATAAACCGGTGCATATTTATCTTCAGCTCATTATCCCGGTCCAGAATCTTCAGATTGACATACTCACTGAGCCGGATCAGAAAATCGTGGAGATCATCCGCCAATTCGTAGAGTTTCGGATACCGTTCACCCTTCCGGAAGACTTTCCGGGAAAAATGACGGAACATATGCTTCCGGATTATCAGCAGTTCCTCTTCAATGAGAAACGATATCCGCTTCCTCCTCCCGTATTCTTCCTGATCAACTTTTCTGCTCTTGTAATCTTTGAGCTCCTTTAGATACGGTTCAAAGAGATCGACGGTGCTGTCTTTCCATTGCTTCTTTATGCGGGAAATGATATTGCTTTCCGTGCCCGATTCAACCATCATCTCAAGATTGTAGTCCCTCACCGGTTTCAGGAGCTCTTCAATCACCCGGTGCAGCACAAGCAGAATCTGAAGCGGATCTTCCCGGGAAATATCTTCTAGCAGCGGTTCGTACTGACTGTAGACCGTGTCTTCCTGGAAAATGCGCCGATCAAAGTACGGAAGAACGTATTGAAAATCCTCTATCAGTTCGATATTGGAATCGGGAAACATGGTACCCAATATCGTTAGAATTCCTTCGAATCTGGAAGAGAATCCGGTAGTCTTTTGGTGCTCCATTAATTCGATATCCTGCTTTTTCTTCTGAGCCAGCATGTCTTCCACCGATTTCCGCCGTTCTTGTTCATACCGGCTGTAATCAAAGATATCTTCTTCTTTTAATTCAAGAAACTCATAGATCATTTTGAGCTTTTTGGGGCTTTCATCATCTTCCGGAAAAAACTCTCCGATCATCTTCAGGAGCAGCGGATAGAGCTCGTGTTTGAACCTGCGCAGATTCCAGTATCCCACTTTAAAGAGGAATTCGGCCACTTCAAAATTTTCAGCCGCTTCGGGTCCTTTTTTTCTGGAAAGGTTGATGTCCTTCGCAGTAGAAACGATGGACAGAATATCGTCCTCATCTACCCGTTCCGTCGTAATTATGATCCGGTATGTGTCTTTCACTACCCTGGCAAGCTGTCTCGTATCCACCGTTTCACCCGACCGGTAGAGGTGTTCGAGAAAGGAAAGGCTGGACATGAGCATTTTAGGATAGACGCTAAACTTCGCGAGAAATTTGAAGGCAAAACTGTTTTTAGCAAGAAATTCTTTCTTCAGCGTTTCATTATAGCTTTCTACAGAAATATTCCTTAACCCGCCGGTCTGCTTTTTAAGACCGAGAAGGATCCAGGACGAAAAATACAAAGCCTCCAGATTATCCGGCAGGGTGTACTCGGAAGGTTCGGTGGCATTAAGTCCCAGTTTCACGCTCAGCTGTCTGATCAGGGAAGGATTCACCGTATCCCGGATCACCGGATAGAAGTAGCTCAGATAGTCCCGCAGCCGTTCCCGGAATCCCACGGCGGCATAACTGTTGTGGAACGCGTACTTGTTGATTTTCCGTCTGAGCCGTGCCGGAATTGAAGGCAGCCAGTCCTCTACCCGTCTCCGGTAACTGCCCGCGGAATATTCCATCGCCATTCCGTCGCCCCGGGTACGGATCTTTTTTCTGAACGTATCGTCCCCGCCGGAGCCGCGGGAATACCGGGGATAAGGAACACCGTATCCCCGTTCCTTAAGTTTGCGGTAAACCTTATCTATTTCAGCTTCGGAAATTCCCTGTTCCAGAAGACGTTCATATAGTTTTCTCTTTGTATTCTTATTCATTCAATCCCGTAAATATTCCATCCCTTCAAGGCCCAGATAAATAAAACCCGGCATCGGGAAGCTTTCCTCCGACCGCCTTTGGGGCAAATTCCAGGAGAAATGTGAGAAACTGTTCCACTTCTTCTTTCGCTGCCCGGGAATCCTCATACAGCAGATTCAACCTGGGGATGGCGGCTTCGGCCTCACCGGCGGTCAGCCCGATGTTCAAATTCTCAACCAGGGGTGCCGCTTCTTTCGGATTTCGGTTAATCCACTGTATGGACCTGTTGTACCGGTCAAGGAAATCCGAGACTATCCCGGGATTATTATCGGCAAAATCTCCCCGGATCACAATACCGCTTTGAGGATACCTTGCGTCACTTCCTCTTACCTCGCCCCACTCCTTCTGAAAATCAAGAATTATTTCACTTGTGTCATTTCCCGCTAATACTTTTGAAACAAACGGTTCCGGTAAAACGGCTGTCTGGACCTTTCCTGCTGTCATGAGCTGGGACAGTCCCACCTGATCATAGGAGTAATCAATGGTGAGGTCATTCTGCGGATCTATTCCGTTCTCTTCCAGAAGATACCGGAAAAGCAGATCTGGGGTAGTTCCTTTTCCAATAGAATAAACTGTTGTGCCTTTTAGATCATCCCATCCCCGAACATTCCGGTCTGTACTGATCACGTACAAGACCCCCCAGACGTTCACCGCGGCGAGACGGTAATCAACACCGCTGTTATAAAGCTTCGCGGCGAGATTTGTCGGCATTGCCGCGATCTCAACCTCACCGGAAATGATTTTCGGTATAAGAACATCAGGAGCGGCGTAAAAATCGTATACGACTGAATACCCATCCCCTTCAGCTACACCGGATTCCCCGGGATAAAGCATTCCCGTCAGAGTCACCCCGAGGGGACCTTTAAAACTTCCCGCTTCAATGGTCAGCTCCTCCGTTTCACTCACCGCCCGGGCGGCAGCAGAAAGAAGAGGCATTAATAAAAATACGGCTATTAACAGTTTTATTCTTTTATTTTTCATACGTATATCCTACGGTTTCCTCAATATGTGGTCAAGGAAATGTTTGTATCAGTTGTATAAGGAGACTGCTGATACTACTGATATTATACGTCATTTCGTTTATACTGATAAAAATTGCCGGAGGAGGCTGCTTACATGGAAAAACCTGATTTGTCTGTTCAGTATATGGGGCTTACATTGAGAAACCCGATTATCGTATCAAGCTCCAGTTTGACCGATTCCCTGGAAGGGGTGCGGAAATGCTGGGAAGCGGGAGCGGGGGCCGTGGTGCTTAAATCGCTTTTCGAGGAACAGATAGCCCATGAAACGGAGGAGGCGGAATCCAGTTATAATCTCCCGAACCATCCTGAAGCGGGAGAGTACGTACAGCAGATGGGTATGCGCCTGGGTCCGGAAAGGTATCTGTCATTAATTAAAGAGATCAAGGACTCACTCCCGGTTCCGCTCATTGCCAGCGTGAACAGCATTTCCACCAAGTACTGGCTCTCCTACGCCAAACAGATCTCCAGAGCGGGAGCCGACGCCCTGGAAATAAACATCTCCATGATGCCGCGCCGTAAGGATTACGGATACGGTGAGATAGAAAACAGATTCGTCCGGATTGTAGACCGGGTTCGATCCGAAATCGATATACCCATCGCCGTAAAAATCGGCCCCTATTTTACCCTGCTGCCGCTCCTGGCCGAAAAACTGCGTCAGGCCGGAGCTTCCGCCCTGGTACTATTTAACCGGTTTTATCAGCTGGATATCGATATTTCCGGTGAAAAACTAAAACCGGGATACCAGTTCAGCGATCCTGAAGAAATCTACCTACCCCTTCGCTGGATATCAATACTTTACGAGCAGACAGGCTGTGATCTCTCCGGATCTACCGGAATCCACGACGGACCGGGTCTGGTGAAGATGCTGTTGGCAGGGGCAAAGGCAGTGCAGATATGTTCCACGGTATATAAAAACAGCCACGGAAGAATTTCCGAGATGGAAGAGTTTCTTGAAGATTGGATGACCCGGAAGGGTTATGCTGCCGTACCTGAGTTCCGGGGAAAGGTGAGTCAGATCGAAAGCAGGGAACCGGAGAAGTACGAACGGCTCCAATACATCAAGGCGTTAACCGGACTCTCCTGACAAGAATGTATCCAAATCCCCTTACCCTAATCCGCAGGATTTCCGCCGCGTCCCTTTTCGCGGCGCTTACCGCGGCCGGCGCGTACATCGCCGTCCCTCTCCCGGGGAGCCCGGTTCCTCTTGTTCTGCAGAATCTGTTCGTCCTGGCTTCAGGCATGATTTTAGGACCGGTATGGGGATTTATGTCGATTCTGATTTATCTTACTGTAGGCGCCCTGGGTCTCCCGGTTTTCTCCGGAGGCAGCGGCGGCCTCGCGCATTTGGCCGGTCCCACCGGCGGATATCTCCTCTCCTTTCCCCTCGCCTCGCTTATCACGGGATTGATCAGCTCTCTCCGCGGGAAAATCCCCGGGAAAACAATCATGGCGGGGGCCGCGGGTGCCCTGGTCATCTACGCTGTCGGTGTAACCTGGCTTAAAATACGAACAGGATGGGGCTGGACCGCTTCGTTAACCGCCGGGATGCTCCCGTTCCTGCCGGGAGACCTTATCAAGATACTCGGTGCCGCTGGTATCGCACGGGCAGTACAGCCGTGGTTTACCGGGAGGCGTGATGAATAGTTCCGTACCCGTACTCTCCTTTCGGGATGTCTTCTTCCGGTTCCCGGACGGTCCCGACGTGCTCCGGGGCATCACCGCTGCGGTCATGCCGGGAAATACCTATCTGGTCGCGGGACCGAACGGTTCAGGAAAAACTGTTTTCGCAAAACACATGACCGGCCTGCTTTTACCGGCAAAGGGCGGCCTGTTCCTCCGGGGACAGCGGACTAACCGGAAATCCCGCCGACCTTTTCCGGGAATCGGCATGGTCTTCCAGAATTCTTCCGCGCAATTTATCGGACAAACCGTTTTGGAGGATGTCTGTTTCGGTCCTTTGAACCGGGGATTGCCGCCGGGGGACGCCCGGGACAGAGCCCGGCAGGCCCTTGCCGAAATGGAAATCGGTCATCTGGAACGGCGGAATCCGCGGATGCTTTCCGGAGGTGAACAGCGCAGGTGCGCGGTAGCGGGGATTCTGGCAATGGATCCCGAACTCATTATCCTGGATGAACCTTTTACCGGTCTTGATTATCCGGGTGTGACGGATCTCCTTTCGGCAGTAGAAAAACTGAAAGATCAGGGAAAATCACTTATCATACTAACCCACCACGTAGAAAAAGTGACGGCACATACGGACTGGATCTTTCTTCTACGGCAGGGACGGATCGAAGCGGAGGGACCTCCGGCGGAGACGGTGGAACTTTTCGGTAACTACGGACTGGTGCCGGCCGATAGAGCCTGGAATGAACTATCCTGGCTTCCCGGATACACGGCCGGATAGGCAGGGGATTATGGAAGATATATTCTACTACCGCTGGGGCTCTTCTCCCGTGCACCGCCTGGCACCGGGGGTAAAACTCGGGACTCTTGTTCTGATCAGTCTTACCGTCTTCTTTTCAAACCTTCCGCTCCTGGTTCTTCCCGGGTCGGCGATTTTTACAGGATACCTCCTTTCCCGCCGGTCTCCCTTCATTCCGCTGTTCCGGGCGAAAGGGCTCCTGCTGATCATCCTAAGTGTTATTCTGATATTCGCCATCCAAGGGGATATGATAAGGGGCGCCGAGTTCAGTCTAAAACTCACTCTCCTGTTTCTCCTGGGCAACCTTTTCAGCGTGACCACCACCGCGGGAGAAGCCGGAAGCAGCGTCTACGCTTTGCTCCGCCCGATCTCCCCCCGGTTTGCTTCATGCGCGGCGGTAAGCATCAGACTGACGATACTTACCATTCCCGACATGGTTTCCGCCATGAGGGATGCCGGGGCGGCGGTGCGGATCCGGACCGGGGGAAGAAAAAAAATAAAGAACGCCGGGATCCTGGGCAGGACGGTGATAACCATGACCGCCCAGGAGAACAGTGAACGGGCAGACGCCCTGGCGGTCCGGGGCTGGTATCCCGGGGCTGAATCGGGAAAAGCCGGAAAGATGACGGTCCTTGACGGAGCAGTCCTTATCTCGGCCGCGGCCTGGCTCCTCTTTATTATACTTTTACGTGTCCTGACTTGATGACAAACCGGGGCAGCAATTCCCGGGGATCACATCCGTGTTAAAACATAAATCGGCATCACCGGGAATTACTGAAACCGAGGCCGGCGGTCTCCCAGAAAGCGTTTACCGCGGGAGAAAACTCAGCCTCTTTTTTTCTGCCTATTAGCGCGACCCTGTACGGTTCCAGTTCCGGACCACCCTTTATTATCTTGAGCTTTTCCCGTGCCTGACTCTGCTTTAAAACAAGCCGGGGGACAAGCCCTACTCCGAATCCCAGGGCAGTGACCGCGATAATCGCCTCGTTCCCCGCCGCCTGGGCGTACACGTTCTGGGCAAGTCCGTTTTTCCGGTACCACCGGTCGATTCTTTCCCGGGCTAATCCCCGTTCCGGCAGAATAAGCGGAACCCTTCCCCAGTCATCGATAGCACGGTGATACAAATTGTCCTGGGCTATGAAAACCAAAGGCGTTGTCAGGAGGATGACCGATTTCAGCTCCTCCGAGAGTCTGTCCGGAACCGGGGCTATGGACAAATCGGCTGAACCGTCCTGAACACGGGGAATCGCACTGGCGGCGTCTCCCGTTTTCAGGGTGATCCGTACTCCGGGATACGATTTTTTAAACCGGGAAAGAATCTCCGGCAGGATGGCGTAGCAGGCGGTGACCGTCGCATAGAGGGACACCGCGCCCCGAACCTCTCCCCGCGAACTTTTAAGCCTCGCCTGCAGCCGGTTCCATTCCGACAAGGTCTTCCGGGCATATTCCGCGAATTCTCTTCCTTCCCTGGTTAACTCCACCCGGCGGTTATCCCGCAGGAAGAGGGGAACACCTGTCTCTTCTTCCAGCCGTTTTACGGATCGGCTGAGGGCGGACGGACTGACGGCACATTCCCGGCTGGTCCGGGCGAAGTGGAGGGTCTCCGAAAGATGAATAAACAATTTCATGGCGTGTAAATCCATAATACGCAACATAGTATTCCGAATAAATCACTTTCCGCAATACCCCGCCTGTGGTATTATACGGGAATCAGAAAACAGGAGGTTTCATAATGGACATGAATTTTGAATCCAAAGTATTTACCAAACAAAAAATAACGGTAGGCGGAACGGAAGAATATATCGTAAAGGGCGGCCGGGATCTATTTCCCCTGCTCCCCAAGGCATTTGAAGGTATATCACAAATCGGGGTAATCGGGTGGGGATCACAGGGTCCTGCCCAGGCGATGAATCTCCGGGATTCCCTGGAGGGGACAGACATCCGGGTAACAGTGGGTCTCCGGGAAGGCTCTTCCTCATGGAGCAAGGCGGAACAAGCCGGTTTCAGTTCTTCCGATGGAACCCTGGGAGAGATGCTGAAGGTTATCCGGGAGAGTGATCTGGTTATTCTCCTTATCTCCGACGCGGCCCAGGCGGAACGGTATCAGGAAATATTCGATTCCATGAAACCGGGATCCACCCTGGGGCTGTCCCATGGGTTTCTTCTGGGATATCTGCAGACAAAAAACGAATACTTCCCCAAGTCGATAAACGTCATAGGGGTATGCCCGAAGGGTATGGGGCCTTCAGTCCGGCGGCTCTACGAACAAGGCCGAGAGGTGAACGGTGCCGGCATAAATGCCAGCTTCGC
Source organism: uncultured Spirochaetales bacterium (assembly GCA_964384485.1). Classification (GTDB taxonomy): domain Bacteria; phylum Spirochaetota; class Spirochaetia; order CAYLLE01; family CAYLLE01; genus CAYLLE01. The sequence continues at coordinate 9,846 of CAYLLE010000068.1, forward strand.
GGTGGAACAGGACGTGAACGGAAAAGCGACAGATTACGCCCTGGGATGGTCAGTCGCCCTGGGAGCTCCATTTACCTTCAAAACAACCTTGGAAATGGAATACCGGTCGGATATTTTCGGAGAGCGGGGTATCCTGCTGGGAGCAGTTCACGGAATCGTAGAGGCCCTGTACCGGAGATACCGGACCCGGGGGATGGACGAAAAAACCGCGTTTCAGGAAGCAGTGGAATCGGTGACCGGCCCAATCTCCAAAACTATCTCGCGCTGGGGAATTCTTGCGGTGTACGAATCGTTTTCCGGAAAAGATAAGGAAACATTCGAGCAAGCATACACCTCGGCGTATATGCCGTGCTTTGAAATTCTCTTGGAAATATATGACGAAGTTGCTTCCGGGAACGAGATTAAATCGGTAGTGCTGGCGGGAGAACGGATGAAAAGGTTCCCCTTTCAATCTATCGACAGCACTCCCATGTGGCAGACCGGAGCGGAGGTGCGGAAGGAACGGGTTGAAGACAAAATCCCCTTGAATCCATTTACCGCCGGAATCTACACCGCCTGCATGATGGCCCAGATAGACCTTCTGGAAGAAAAAAAGCACGCCTATTCGGAAATCGCAAACGAATCGGTAATCGAGGCGGTGGACTCCCTGAATCCGTATATGCATTTCCGGGGAGTCTCCTATATGGTAGATAACTGTTCCACAACCGCCCGGCTCGGTTCCAGGAAATGGGCACCCCGGTTCGATTACATCCTCTCGCAGCTTGCCTTTCCGGCTGTTGACCGGAATGCTCCCGCCGATCCGGATATGCTTAAAAAGTTTAAAAACAACAAAATCCACCAAGTACTCGAAGTCACCGGAAGTCTCAGGCCTTCGGTAGACATTTCCCTCCAGGGTTAATAATAAGGGAAACATTTGTTAAGAATTTATTAAAAATTAATCGGCCTATATGGCCGATTTTTTTTATTTTTTATATATTCGTTCTTGAAAGAAATTAAGACTCAATATATAGTGTATTATCACAAAAAAATTGGGCAGTGAACCACCATATCTGGGGCACTGAAACAGCGCAGCAAACAGTAAGCTGGGAGGGGGCTTTATTTTTTCGGAATATTCCAGCCGAACCACAGGATATAAGCGGCTATGAGATGTCCGCACTGCAGCAGCCTTGAAGACCGGGTGCTTGAATCGAGAATGCTCGCCGGGGGAGAAAGTGTCCGGCGCAGAAGGGAATGCCTTAACTGCACATACCGGTTTACATCGTATGAACGGATAGAAGAAAAACAGCTCATGGTGGTAAAAAACAACGGCCGCCGGGAACCATTCAGCCGAAAAAAGCTTGAACGGGGTATCCGCAGAGCTTTGGAGAAACGGCATATTTCTCAAGTTGCCATCGAGGAGATTCTGAACGATCTGGAAGACGAAGCCGCCCTGCTTGGTACGGGCAGCAACGAAATAATTTCGGCCCAGATCGGAGAGATGGTGCTCCGACGCCTCTATCTTACCGACAAGGTCGCCTATATACGGTTTGCTTCAGTTTACCGCAACTACGAAAATGTGGAAGAATTTATCGGGGAGATCGAAAAGCTTCCCGGATTATCCGGAAAAATCAGTAAAAGGGAGGGCAAAAAGTGAACGAAGAGGGTACACAGGAAAACAGGAAATCAAATCCGATATTTACCCCGAATTGGCGGGATTTTCTTAACAGCGAGGATGATCCGTACCGGAAAAAGGAGTGGAACGGCCACGATCCTGTCCGGCAGGTAGTAAAACGGAACGGCGAGGTCGAGCAGTACGATCACACGAAAATATTTTCCGCTATCCGGAAAGCCATGGAAGCGGTGGGTCAGGAATACAGCCGAAAAAATATAGAATATCTGGTGGAGCGGACAGAGGACAAACTCCGGTTTTTTATGAAATCGAGACATCCTAATTCGGTCCCGGCAATCGAAGAGATTCAGGATATCGTTGAAACTGTGTTAATCGAGGCAAAAGAGGTTCAGGCTGCTAAAGCCTATATCCTGTACCGGGCACGCCATGAAGTTATGCGGGATACCAAGAAGCTTATGCTTGACATAGATTCCACCATGGACGGATATCTCGGCCGCTCCGACTGGCGGGTAAACGAAAACGCGAATGTCAACTTTTCCCTGGGAGGCTTGATCCTCCATAATTCCGGAACCATAACCGCCAATTACTGGTTAAAAAATATTTATCCCGAAGAAATATCCCAGGCACATTCCCAGGCCGATTTCCATATTCACGATCTTTCCATGTTTTCCGGATACTGCGCGGGATGGTCTCTCCGCCAGCTGATCCAGGACGGACTGGGAGGCGTCCCTGATAAAATCACTTCCAAGCCGGCCCGGCATCTTTCCACACTGATTCAGCAGGTAGTCAACTTCTTAGGCATCATGCAGAACGAATGGGCGGGAGCTCAGGCTTTTTCCAGTTTTGATACCTACCTGGCCCCGTTTGTTAAACACGATCAGTTAACACCGAAACAGGTTACTCAGTACATCCAAAGTTTTATATTCGGAGTCAATACTCCTTCCCGGTGGGGAAGCCAGGCTCCGTTCACCAATATCACCCTGGACTGGACTGTGCCGGAAGATCTCAAAGATAAACCGGCAATAGTCGGGGGGGAAGAGCAGGATTTTACCTACGGCGACTGCCAGTACGAGATGGATCTGATAAACCGGAGTTTTATCGAACTGATGATATCCGGTGACGCCAACGGCAGGGGGTTCCAGTATCCCATTCCCACATACAATCTTACAAAAGATTTTATCTGGGATTCCGAAAACGCAAAGATGCTTTTTGAGATGACCGCCAAATACGGCACTCCGTATTTCCAGAACTTTATAAATTCCGACCTGAACCCCGGAGATGTCCGGTCAATGTGCTGCCGGCTCCAGCTGGACAAGCGGGAACTCCGAAAACGGGGCGGCGGGTTTTTCGGCTCCGACGAGTTTACCGGATCTATAGGCGTTGTGACCATCAACATGCCCCGGATCGGTTATCTCTCCCGAAATATAGGAGAATTTTACGAACGCCTTGACCGGCTCATGGATATGGCGGCCCATTCCCTGACGATCAAACGGAAAGTAATAAACCGGCTGCTGGACGCCGGCCTGTTTCCGTACACAAAACGGTATCTGAACCACCTGAACAACCATTTTTCCACCATCGGCCTTACCGGTATGAATGAATGTCTGCTCAATTTTCTCGGAAAAGATATTCTGGATCCCCAGGGAAGGGACTTTGCCCTGGAGGTGCTTACCCATATGCGGGAACGGCTGGTTCATTACCAGGAATCTACCGGAAACCTGTTCAACCTGGAAGCAACTCCCGCCGAAAGCACCTCTTACCGGCTGGCAAAACATGACAAGGAGCGGTTCCAGGACATCATTACCGCCGGGGGAGACAATCCTTTCTACACCAACTCGAGTCAGCTCCCGGTGGGTTATACAGAAGATATTTTCGACGCCCTGGATCTTCAGGAGGAGTTCCAGACCAAATATACCGGCGGTACGGTATTTCACGGATTCCTAGCGGAAGCGCTTCCCGATTGGGAAGCCTGCCGAAATCTAGTAAAGGCGATCGCGGGGAATTACCGGATACCGTACTTTACCATAAGCCCGACCTTTTCCATCTGCCCCAATCACGGGTATCTTCCCGGGGAAATATTCAACTGCCCCCAATGCGCGGAAGAGGAAAAGCAAAGGATCAGGGAAAAAATTAATTCCCTGGAAAATGAATTGTCAAAACATTCCGAATAATGAGGAGGGGAACATGCGCGCAAGACAGGAGATTATCGATGAGATTGCCGCTCTTAAGGGGCAAATGGAACAGGTAAAAGGGACCGAGACCGAAGTATACACCCGGATCGTAGGATACTACCGTTCGCTTAAGAACTGGAACCGGGGGAAAAAGGAGGAATACTTCGACCGGAAACTGTTCCGCCCGGGGACATCGCAGACCGGCGGCACGCCAACGGAAACCGTTACCTTGTCTGAAACGTCTCCCGCGCAGTCCCCTCCCGTTTTTACTTTTACGGAGTACCGTTTTTATCATAAGAAGCAGTGTCCGAACTGTATCCCCATGAAAGCATATCTGCAAACCGTTGAGCTTGAGGGAAAGTGGATCGATGTTGATTCTCCGGAAGGCTTGAACGAAGCAATGGATCACGGCGTCATGAGCACTCCCACGGTTATCTTTTTTGATTCCCAGGGCAACCCGGCTTTCCGCTGTGAAAAACCTTCGGTAATCAAGGATATCCTGGAACGGGCGGAAAAGGAGACGGATAAAGAAACCGTCGATACCGGAGTATACGGCAGCAATTAATAGCCGTGAACATCCGCTTCGGACTCATTAAAACAACCCTCATTGATTACCCCGGACACGTCGCGGCCGGTCTGTTTACCCACGGCTGCAACCTCCGGTGCCCCTATTGTCACAATCCCGAGCTGGTCTATCCGGAACGTCCTGTACCCGGTCATTTTCTCTCAGGTGATGAGGTGTTGTCGTTTTTAGAGACAAGAAAGACAGTCCTGGACGGAGTTTGCATCTCCGGGGGGGAGCCCCTGCTGCAGCCGGAACTTCCCGAAATTGCCGGACATATCCGAGATTTAGGATTGAGCGTAAAAATAGATACCAACGGACTTTTTCCCGAAAAGTTCGCGTCATGCAGGCCGGACTATACTGCCATGGATATAAAAACAGCTCCGTCCAAATACGGCAGGGTCGGTTTCGGGAAACCTGCCCGAACCTTGCTTGAGCAAACGGTAAATATGATCATTTCATCGGAGATTCCTTATCATTTCAGGACCACCCTAGTACCGGGAATCGTCAGCCTGGAAGACGCCGAAGAGATGGCTGAGCTGATACCTCCCGGATCACTCTATATTATCAACCCGTTCAGAAACAATACGACTCTTGATCCCGGTTTTTCCGCCGTTTCTCCCTATTCCGGAGAGGAAACGGCCGCATTCCGGGATTTTTTTCTGCAGAAAGGCATTAATTGCCGCTTGGGAAGATAGAAATAAAAAAAAATCTTGTATTCACCTAGGGAGTAAATTATAGTAAGAAACAAATAAACACTAAATTTTGGAGGATGGATTCATGAATAAGACTGTCTTGTATGTTATTGCGGGTTTTGGATTGGCTATTGCGTTTCCAAGCATCATTGTTCTGCTTATCTCTTCGATGCTCATGTCCAGTATGACAGCTATGGTAGGAGGCGGTGGTTCCGGTGTTTTTATCTCGATCATAGGCTATCTGTCATTGGTCGGCTCTTTATTTTCACTTGTGTTTGTCCCTATTCTTTATAATAACGAGACTTTTGATATGGCAAAGCTGGTTAAAATAATTGTCCTTGTGACCGGACTTCTTATTGTTTTAGGTGTCATTTTAGGCATAGCCGGCGAATATATCAACTTCCTCCTTTTCATCCTCGGGCTTATCGGCGGATTAGGAGTAGCATTCTTCGGTTTTAAAACTATGGGTTCCAGCTCCGCGGTATAACGGACTGCTTTTCTGTATTTTCCATGGAGGGCTGCCTTGCCAGGCGGCCCTTTTTTATGCAAACACCGTCAATCCAAATAGTTCTCTGAGCCGGTAATGGGATGCCAGAATCCGGGAATGGATTCCGGGTAATCCTCCGGTTTTATCCCCGATATCATTCGGCGCCGCATTTCCGTATAACCCTTCTCCGCGAGCTTCCCTCTGACGAGTCCGTCCGTACCGGCAGTCCAGCCGTCCCTGTAGAGCTCCCGTTCCAAGGAAGACTCAACGGAACCCAGACCCGGGTCTCCCGCAAGGTTTACCCGCTCCTCAGGATCGGATTCCAGATCATACAGCTCCCCTGTCTCATAACTGCCGTACACATTCAGCTTCCATCGGCCCCGGCGTATCATCCGGCAGCTCCTGCCGCTTCCGTTCGGATAATATTCGGAAATGACAGGCCTCGCCGGAAGAGAATCTCCGGAAAAGAGGGGCGCCAGTGAATCCCCCTGGTACTTTCCGTTCCAGGAAACGCCGGCCAAATCCAGCAGGGTCGGAAAAAGATCGAGGAGCGAAACAGTGTCCGTAATCCGGACTCCCGAGCTTTTCCTGTAGTTTCCGGGCATTCTTACAATAAAAGGCACCTTGACCGCGGGATCATAAAAACAATTCTTGGCCCAGATCCCGTAGTCTCCGAGCATCTCACCGTGGTCTGAAAAATAAATAACCGCGGTGTTTTCAGATAGACCCGCATTATCCAGCGTATTCAGAAGCTCTCCGACCTGATGATCGATAAAACTAACCAAACCACAGTACGCCCGAAAAGTCCGGAGTTTGATTTCCATGGGCAGTCCGGAAGCATCAATCTGATTCCGCCGGGCCCGGATAAACGGATGAAGAAGCTCCGGCTCAATATGCCTGAAAGAACGGGTGCTTTCAGCGTATTTAGAATAGAAATCACCCGGCGCGATATAGGGAGGATGGGGATTCCAGTATCCCACTGTCATCATGAACGGGGAACTGCTTCCGGAGGAACCGTAATTCCGGAGCCAATCGCAGGCATCCCGGGTTACCGCCCGGTCGAAATCGATCCGGTTTGTCGATCCGGATCCGGATATTTTTACCGGTTCAGAAGAAGATCCATTCCCCAGCCGCCCTGCCAGGGGAGCGTAAGGTTTGTTCAGCGTGGAATAAAGGGCGTAGGGAAAAACATCACCTGTGAGCCGTTCGGTATACCCGTGATGCTGATCGGGTCCAAGGAAATGCATCCGTCCGGCGAGAACAGTCCGGTACCCCCCGCCGGAGAGCAGGTGGGCAAAGGTAGTCCGTCTGGAATCAAGCACGTCGGTGTTGTCCAGTACCTCGCAGGCGGAAGGAAGCAGGCCGGTAAGAAAACTCATCCGGGACGGTACACAGAGAGGCGCGTTGGTGTAGGCGTTTTCGAAAACCGCGCCGTCCTCGCAGAGGCTGTCCAATACCGGGGTGGACACCGGAATTTCTCCCTCCGGTCCCACCGCGGAGGCACGGTGCTGATCGGAACAGATTAAAAGCAGGTTCATTTTCTTCATAAAACACAGTATAGCAGAAAAAAATCCCCGGAAAAGCCGGGGACTCAGGTGGTAACAGGTATATCAATGTATAGTGGCGAAGGGACTTGAACCCCTGACCGAACGGATATGAGCCGTTTGCTCTACCGACTGAGCTACGCCACCATGTAAGTAACGGAGCATACTATACTAAAATATCCTTCCTATTGTCAACCGCCGGTGATATACTGTCTGACGTATGAAGGGTTTCAGGAACATCACCACTTTGTTTCTTTTTATGCTGCTTTTGTCCTGTAAAACAGCACCGCCCCCGCCGGAACCCGCGGTGTCCGAGCCCGTTTCAGTTAAAAATCCGGCTGTCCCCGTTCCGGATACGGCCGGACCCCTACCCTCCCCGCCGGCGGTAATAACATTTATCGAACCTCCGGTTCTATCAGCGGAGGATACCGAATCCAGGAAGATCCTTAACACGCCCGAACTGACATTAAAGGCGGAATTATTATCGGGTGATGCTCCCGTGCTTGTCCAGATAGAAGGCGCGGATGAAACCGACTTTGCCGATCCCTTCTACACAGGAGAAACCGGGGTCACCGGAGCTGGTCCCTACTCCATCACCCTTGACCAATCAGGACTCACAGGCCGGATACTGAACGGCAGCACATACGCTTTCAGGATCCGGGGCGGCACCGAAGGAAGATCACCGGGGAGCATGGTCTGGGGACCATGGAGCAGCCCTTTCTCCATTCAAATAGATCTTCCCGCGGCGCCTCCCGAGCCGGTCTATCCCGCGGAAGGGACGGTGACCTTCGATTACAGTCCCGTGCTGACTTGGAATTCATCGGGAGAGCCGGATGCCTATGAGCTGGAACTGGCAATTCCGGCGGAGAATTTTCGTGCCGCCGGTGAAAGGGGCCCCGGATCAAACAGTGCGGAGCTCCCGGAAAAACTGCTTCCGGAAAAAACCTATCAGTGGAGAATCCGCTGCAGGTACGGACCGTTAATTACCCGCTGGAGCGGCTGGAATACCTTCAGCGTTACTTCCCGGAACCATCTCAGGCAGGTATACTTTGCACGGGAGACAACGGTTTTGTCGACAACGCCGGGATTCCGCTTCACCGCGGAGCCTGACGGTATAGCCGCGTACCGCTTTACCCTGAAAGACGCGGAATCGGGAGAAACAGTAGCCGGAGGGGAAGAACGGGAAGAAGGCTTCTTTCCGGTTGCGGAGGAACTGGGGGAAGAAAAGCGGTATTCGGTGTATGGTGAGTACCGGAACGATGACGGAATCTGGTGCGGAGAAGAAAAGTTCATTACCTTTACAGTGGATCCCCTTGATATTCCCATGGCCGAGGTAATACCCCCGGACGAAACCGCGGTCTTTAACATGGGATGGCAGGGGTCCTGGCCTGATGAGTACCCGGTGCATCAGGTTACCCTAACCCAGCCTTATGAACTCGGAGTCTTTGAACTTACCAACGCCCAGGCGTCAGTTCTCTTTAATTGGGCGGTAGAAAACGGGCATGCCGAAATTCGGGAGACAGGGGTGTACGAAACCTATCACGGCAAAGCCCTGCTCGGACTGGGAAATATGAACTATGGATACCAGTTCGGACTCACCGAAGCAGAGGGACGGGTGATTCCGGTTCAAGGCAGAGAAGATCATCCCGCGGTGGGGATTACCTGGTACGGTGCCGCTGCAGTCTGTAATATCCTGAGCATCAACAGCGGATACGAGCCGGCATACGGTATGGAATACTGGCATTGGAACAAAACGGCCGACGGCGAAAGACTTCGAACCGAGGCGGAATGGGTATACGCCGCCAAAAACGGTTCTTCCAGGCTTAAGGTTGTTTCCCCGATGGTGGTTTGCCGTT
>CAYLLE010000069.1:0-18269 GCA_964384485.1 uncultured Spirochaetales bacterium
CGGCCTGAACCGTATCGAAGTCGACTTCGGACAAAACCCTCACCATACCGGAGGGATTAAAGGGGGCCCTCCTCCGGGAACCAGTGAATCACCTTGTAGAACCAGAATCTGATTTCCCCGGACAGAAAAAGACACGTTTTTCCCGCGGGTCTTTAATTCACCCGTAACCGTGCCGGCACACATCCCCGTAACGGAACGGATCCCGCCCTGGACGTCAGTTTCGACTCTGATTCCGGCGGGCGCCTCAAACAGCTTCTTTCCATCGGCGTTCACCGACAGGACCGGACCGTCTATGGTCTGTTCGTAGAGTGTGCCGCTGATACGGCGGCTGTAATAGACCGATCCTTCTTCGCCGCCTGAACCGTAGACGGAAACGGGGAGCAGCCCGGAGAATCGGATTCTCCCGCCCGGAAGAGGCATGATTCCGCAGAGCCGCTCGATGCCGTCAATGTAGAAAAGCATTGCCGGTGTGTATTCCGCGGAAACCCCCGCTGCTCCTGTCCATGGATCGAGTGTTTGACCGAAGACTCCTGTCTTACCTATAGCCCCCAGCACCGGCTGAAGAATCCAAGAAAGCTCGGTAAGGTGGCCATGCTGCTCGAAAGGATGGAAGGCCCGAATCAGGGTAAGCAGATTGGTCGGTCCCCCCCACGAATTAGACCGGCTGTTCCGATCAAACCGGGGATCATCCAAAGCTACCGACGTCAACGGGAACCGGGCGAAAAATTTTCTGGTATTCAGCAGGTATTTTTTTAATACCCGCTGGAAAAAACCGTCGTCTCCTATTCCGCAGGCTAACACCCTGAGGAGTACATCGGACTGTACTGTCACAAAATTTCCCCAGCGGTCAACATCATAAAAAATATCATCTTCCCTGCAGAAGCAGTTTTCCCAGAGTGATTTTTCAGTCTGAACCTTCTTTTCGATCCACATTCCGGAATTTTCACCAAGTTCCGAGGCAATCATCGCAAGGTAATGCCGCTGCGCGAATACAAAAGCCGTAAGATCCGGAGCCAAATACGGCAGAAAGGGAGATGATTTCCGGAAAGCGCGGGGATCATTTCGGGGAGGTAAATTTTCGGCGTGCCAGAACCGGGAAGAATTATCATGGCCCGTATCCCAGGTACAGAAGGCTTCCGCGCACCCGGTACCGCGGGTGTTCCGATGGGTCTCAATCCAGCGGTCAAACCCGGCCATACTCGAATACATCTTCTCAAGGAACTTCCTGTTTCCGTACATCGAGTAGAAATTCCACACCCCCCTGGCGATGGGAGAAACAGTTTGCAGCTGGCTGTAAACCGGGCCTTGAGTGTCACGAACCGTAACCGGATATAGTCCGTCCTGCTGCTGGCAGTCCGCGAAAATTTCGAACGTGTTCCGGGCGGCTTCAGGCATAAAACGGGAAAGCACTTCGGCACTTATTGATCCGGTACTCTCAAGCCAGCATCCCAAATATGGATCACCTTCATAAAGGACCGGTTTTTTCGATCCTTTTGGTATCCTGATCAGATTTTGGATACCCCGGAGCGCTTTATAAAACGTTTTCTCCAGAGTCTTTCGGCTGCACTTGAAAGATACGGGTAAATTACAATATTCTTTCTTGATCATCGTGCCGATTTTAGAAAAACATCGAAGCGGGGTCAATCCGGTTTTAAAAAAACTGGCCGTGAAATTCAAATTTCTGATATAATTTCTCCGGAGGCTGGTAATGGATAAGTATCAGACAAATGAATACACAGCCCGTCTGAACCGGGTCATGGACTATGTGGAAAATCACATAGGTGACGAGCTGTCCCTTGATCTCCTTGCCGATATTGCCAATTTTTCAAAGTATCATTTCCATAGAATATTTTATGCGTTAACCGGCGAAACCCTCTTTCAGTTTATTCAGCGTATCCGTCTCGAAAAGGGGGCGACCCTGCTTCTGTATGAACCGCGCAAACCGGTCACCGACATTGCGCTTGAGTGCGGCTTTTCAAATCCAGCATCGTTCGCGAAAAGTTTTAAGGTGATGTTCGATATGTCGGCTACAGAATGGAGGAAGCGTAATATCCCCGCCAAGCACGAGACGGACACATTTAAGGCAGCGGGAAATCAACCGGCATTCCAGCGTGTAAAAATCTCATATCAGAATAACACGCAAATATGGAAGATAAACACAGCGGCCGGTGAAGAAAGAAAAGTGGAGGTGATGGATTTTCCTCCGATGCGGCTGGCGTATATCCGCCACACTGGTCCTTACAAGGGTGACGCGGCGTTATTCGAAAATCTCTGGAACAGACTCTGTTCCTGGGCCGGCTCCCGGTCTCTCCTGGACAGCGGCACATGGTATTTGGTGATTTATCATGATAACCCCGGTTTAACCGATGACAACAAATTGAGGATGAGCGTGTGTGTCTCTGTTCCCCCCGGCACCGAAACAGAAGGCGAAGTGGGACAAATGGAATTCCCCGGAAGGAAATACAGCTCGGTGCGGTTCCAGCTCGGACCGAAGGATTATCAGGATGCCTGGAACTGGATATACGGCGAATGGCTGCCTCAAAGCGGATATGTCCCGGATGACCGCCCTCCTTTCGAGCGTTTTACCGGCGAGTACGATGAAGAAAACGGCACACACACCGTGGATATCTGTGTTCCGGTCAAGCCGTTATAGCCGGCGCCAAGCTGGGTCTTGGAAATATCTCGGCTTTGATGATACCATCAATTCATGAAAATTAAAGCACAGGGAATAGATCAGTTCGCGGCCATCGGCACGATGTCGCTTTCAGAACGGGAACAGTCACTTAGGGAACCTAAACCCCGGGAGATACCGGAAAAAATTCTTCCCGTTCATAAAGGTAATACCGGAGGGTTCAAACCCCGGGATAAAATCAATACCGCAAAAGAACTTTATGACCTTCTGGAAACGTACCGGGAGAAATATCAGCCGTTCATGGAAGATCATACGGTCCGGCCCGATAAAACCCGGAAGCGGATCTATCTCGAGAATGCCGACTGGCGGATCGAAGATGCGCAGGATAGCCGGGATATCAGCCGTCCCCTGTCAGGGAAAGGAGAATGGAAGCGCCTCTCCCTCCCCCACTACGATGAACCCCTAGGCCGGGCGGTGACCTATTACCGGATTCCTTTTATTTTAAAGGGTGATGATGTCTCTAAGGACCGGCTTTTCATCTGTTTTAAGGGAGTGGATTACACCGCTCATGTTTTTGTAAACGGAAACTATTTAGGTTCCCATGAGGGGTTCTTTGCCCCCTTTGAGTTTGACATGACCAGCGCCGCCCGTACCGGTGAAAATATTCTGCTTGTAAAAGTTGAAAATGATTTTGCCCAGCAGGAGTTCCGGTCCGACATGGAGGAACCGATCCAGGGAGATAAAATCTATGCCGCCACCGGTTTGGGGTATGATAATCCGGAGACAGGCTGGCATCATTGCCCGCCGGGTATGGGAATTTATCAGGACGTTTTTATTGAAAGAAGATCCGTCTTGTTTCTGCATGATATTTTCGTCCGGCCGGTCCCGGAGGAACACCGGATAGAGCTGACTGCCGAGGTATGGAACAGCCTGCCCGCGAACACCCCCCTCGGTTTGTCATGTTCCCTATACGGTCAGAACTTTCCGGAAACTCTTGCAGAAAACCTCGATCTGAATCAGGACCTTCCCGCGGGTCCGAGACTCAACTTCTATACTTTTTCCTTGGAGATGCCGGAGGATTTCAGAACCTGGAGTAATGACGAACCCTGGCTCTACAAAGTCAGACTCAGTCTGAGAAATAAAGCGGGAACTGTTTTGGATGTACAGGACCGGTCGTTCGGGATGCGGAGCTTCACCATGGATTACGAAAGCATTCCGAAGGGAAAGATGTACTTCAACGGCAGACAGATACGGCTTCGAGGCACAAATACCATGGGTAACATGCAGCAGTGCGTCTTCAAAAAGGATTGGGACCAACTCCGTGATGACATCCTGCTGGCAAAAATTTGCAACATGAACTTCTTCCGTCTAACCCAGCGGCCGGTGCAGCCGGAGATATACGCCTACTGCGACATGCTTGGGATGATGACCCAGACCGATCTCCCCTATTTCGGGAAAGTACGGAAGAGCAGATTTGCCGAAGGGGTTAAACAGGCGGAGGAAATGGAGCGGCTTGTCCGGTCCCACCCCTGCAACATCATCATCACCTACATGAACGAACCTTTTCCGAACGCAAACGGTGCTCCTCAGAGAAATATGTGGAGAGCGGAAATGGAAGGCTTCTTCCGGGCCTGCAGCGAAGCCGTCCGGCTGCAGAATCCGGACCGGGTCATCAAAAACATTGACGGAGATTACGATCCCCCAACTGAAGGGCTCCCGGACAACCACTGTTACTGCGGATGGTACAACGGCCACGGGCTGGATATCGGAAAACTCCACAAGGGATACTGGCAGAAGGTAAAACCCGGATGGATGTACGGCTGCGGCGAGTTCGGAGCCGAAGGACTCGACCCGGAAAATGTGATGCGGAAGTATTACCCGGAAAACTGGCTCCCTCAGTCGGCAGAAGAGGAGAAAGATTGGTCTCCCGACTCTATTGTCCGTGCCCAGTCGGGGAAGTTCAGCTACATGTGGTACGACCGGGGAGATTCACTAAGAGAGTGGATCGATAACAGCCAAGGACACCAGGCCTGGGCGGACAGACTGATGACCGAAGCATTCCGCCGGGATTACCGGATGAATACTTTCGCGGTTCATCTGTTTATCGACGCCTTTCCCGCCGGCTGGATGAAGACCATCATGGATGTGGACCGCCGGCCGAAACCCGCATATTTCGCCTACCGGGAATGTCTTGAGCCGCTTTACGTTCATTTCCGAACCGACCGGTTCCGGTTTTTTTCGGAGGAGCAAATAAGCGCTGAATTATGGATCTGTAACGACAATTCCGGCTCATCGGAAGGATACACGCTTCATTATACTATGGAGATGGACGGGAAAATACTGGAATCGGGGAAAACCGGTATTTCACTGCCCGAGTGTTCCAGCATTTGCGCCGGAACCGTCCGTTTTAAAGCTCCCGGAGTTTCCTCCAGGAAAAATATTACCCTGAAGACAGCCTTAACGGATTCTTCCGGTAACACGGCTGCCGATTCGGAAACCGTTATTTCCGTGTTCCCGGAGGTGCATTTTCCGGCCGAAGGAGTCCGAATCTTCGGCACCCGGAATGGACCCGCCTGGAGACTCTCGGCCGGTATGGGTCTCCCGGTTTTAGAAGGGGAGAATTTTCCGGCGGGAACCTTGATCATCGCGGATAACCCTGAAACGTACAATGCACACCGAAAGAAAATAGAAACAGCTGTTTCCGAGGGATCTGTCTGTCTGCTCCTGGATTTTCCTCCCGGAACCTATACGGCCGGCGGTACCGCCGTTACCGTCACCGAATGCGGCATGAAACCGGTCCACTTTGTAAGCCGGAAAACCGGTCACCCCGCTGTTGCAGAGTTTGCCCCGGATGATTTTAAGTTCACCTACGACGAACATGCCGGTATGGTAACGCCGATTCTGTCCGCGAACTTTAAAGGAGACGGATGGCGGGAAATCCTCAGCAGCGGAAACGGAGGCTGGCGGAGCGACTGGGAAAAAACTATCGCAGTGGGAGAACATGATTTCGGCGCGGGGAAATTCATCCTCTGTCAGGTAAAAGCATCCGGACGAATCAATTCTGAACCTCCCGTCCGGACACTCATGCGGAATCTGCTTTTCTGAACTGATGGAAGAGTCTCTTCAGGACAGCAGCCCTTCTATCATATCGGTTTTTGGGCAATAAGCAGATGGTCAAGGTCCCGGAAGTACCGGTTTCCGGGCCACTTATTCCGTGCCGCTTTCGTTCCTCGGGAAAAAAGCGGCAGATATTCCTGGAAATCTTTCCGGTTCATCCCGAACAGCCTGATATATTTTGCCAAATAGTACGCGTTAATTTGGTCAGACTCGTCGGAGAACCGTTCGAACAAAAAACTCACCACATCCGGGTTATTCTGAAACCGGAGGAGCTGTAATGCCAGGGTCCTTCGTAAATCAGGATCGTCCCGGCGGTCATAAAGCTCTTTTAATGCATCGAGGAGGCAAGGTGACAGTTTCGCGGGATTAATCAAACGGAACGGTTTGATATCAAAGAGAGTCCGCGGACTGATGGTACCGCTGACGGATGGTGTCCGGGGCGGTAAACTGTCAATCGACTTCAGATATTCCCAATAAATTTCTCCCGCGTCCTCCCCGATAAGATCCAAAAGGCTATCGGTTATATATGTTGCATTTCCCCGGCAGTGACGGCTGCCGGTATACACCGCTTTAAGGTCTTCTACAGCAGATGACAAGGGTATCCTGCCGGATTTTACCGCCCCTTTTAGTACCCCCAGTGTATTCTGAAAAGTTCTACTCAAGTTCAGACAGCTCAACCCTTCCGTTATGATCTGACGTAAACCGGAGGTATCCTGAAGAAATTCGACGGCTTTTTCACATTCCGTTTCGGTAAGCCGGTAACGGTTTAAATTCCGGAAATTTTTCCGGCGGTACCATTCCGCCACCGTTAATCCGCCGTACCGCTTTAGAAGCCGGCTGACTCTTTTCCTTGCGGCCGCGGGGGATGTTCCTATACAGGCGGCAATATCTCTAAAACTTAGCTGTTCCCGGAATTTGAGATGGAGAAGGTTCCGTTCTTCCGCATCAGCGGTATCTTCAAAGAGATTCCAAAGATCCTTTTCCTGATACAGGTCGGGTTCCTTCAGGAAATAGGATACCTTCTGCAGGGTGATTTTTTTCGGTTTCAGCAGTGAGCGGTATACATCGATTACCGAGTTTTTAATACCGGTTTTTAAAAAGGAGAGATTATAATTATCCGTATCCAGCGCCCGGGACTCCTTTTGAGAACGGGGAATAAGAACCCGTTCCCAATACCGCTGGTATCCTTCGAATGCGATATCATGATTTCCCCGGGCAATCCTTTCCGCAAAAGCAATTAGTTTTTGCTGCATTTCGGGATGATCTATCCGCATTTTATTCCCCTGTCACAATGTTATCATATCATACGTTGTATAGAGTAAGTAAAAATAAATTCAAAAATCAGCATCCCGGAAGTCCGGACCCTGTCGAAGGGTCCGGCATTTTAATGTGAAAGAATGAACGCAGGTGCCGGTGATTTTTCCGTCCGGCAATCTAACAGTTTCAATATGAATCCTTATTTTCTCTTCTCCTGTTTTGTTCATCTCCGGAATACCGGATAGAATGCCGGTTTTTTCATCAAGCGAAATCCACTCAAGACCCTTTTGTAAAGTATACCTCACGGTGTCGGCGCGGTAATCCGGTAGTAAACCCTGTTCAAACCGGTCCCGGAGCAGTTTGGTCCCGCGATCTGCAGGCTTAATCCGGAAACTGTTCCGGCCTTATTCTCCGGATATTCTGTAGTCTCTCTGCTTTCCATCGCCCGGGCAATGGGAAAGGATTCTGGCGCCGGGATAAATCCCTGTTCGTTACTTCCGTAGACTTCATACTTGACCGGCAGCTTTCCCTCGCCGGCCTTCCAGCTAATGCTTATCTTCTCTCCGTCTATCTTGATACCATCAAACACCGGTTTTCCAACCCCTGTATAAATAAAATGCCAGGAATCGGACCAATCCCCCCATATACCCTCTCGTCCCAGGGCGCGGACCTTCCAGAAGTATTTTTTCCCCGGATTAAGGAAAACAGGCCCCGGATTTGCCAATTCCTGATTACCGTTCCCCGTAAAGGTCTCAAAACAGGGCGCAGCGGGATGCGAATGCTGTCCCCTTCATTGGAAATAGTTATTTCTTCGGTAGGCTGAAATCCGGGAGGCGAAATATGAGCGTTGGTACGCACTCTGCCGGCGAATTCAGTATTAATATGATCCGCCGGTCCATCCACGGTTACAGCGAAATCACCGGATCCATTAAGTTTTATTGAATGTTCCTTAAGCCTGCGGACCGGCGCGTCAGTTTTTTCACCGGTCAGAAACTTCTGAATAGAAAAGGGATAGGAAACAACCCCTTCCCTGCCTCCAAGATAAATTTTCGTAATGTCTAAAGCGAGAGAGCAGAATTTATTTTCCGGTACCGAAACATGAGGAATCCGGTCATGAGGATGCTTTCCGGTCTAACTGCCGACTGACCGAGCCAAATAATATCCGGCACTGAGTAATGGCAGGGAAGGATGATGCTGAGTTTCAGACTGGAAACATTCAGGCAGCAGTGCAGTTTAGGCTTGTATAGAGTGAACACTGTACTGCCGTGGCGGAACGCCTTCTTTCTGCCTTCATCTAACAGCTGAGTATCAATAATTCTTCCAGTCTGATACGTATACTCAACTCTTGGCGATATCAAGAATCTTTTGAGCCGGATGATACTCCGGCAGAATCAGATAAGCACTCATAAGCTGCATAAATCTGACCGAATGGTGTACCGCCATTTCAGGTGTGCCGTTCGCGCTTGAAAAAAGTTCACCCATAGGAGTGATTTTAAGCTCATCGCCTAGTACAGCAAAAAGAGGCGCTGAAGAAAAATGGCAGGGTCCGAAGACACTTTGGGTAATCAGCCTGTCTGCCAGGGTTTCCAAGTCCCGGTTTCCGGACTTGATGAAAAGCAGAGCATACCAAAGACGCTCCCGAAGGTCCGGTTCATGACCTCCTGCCAGCCATTCACCTGCCGCCGAAAAATCCCTGCTCCTGAATTCATAGAACCGTTTTAATACCTGATCCCGAGGTGTCCCTTTCATACCGTTTACGGTATTCTAATTTCAGGTAAGGGTCAATATTGCATTTCAGCTGCCGGTAGACTTGTAGTGTTTTAAGCCCCATTTCCATACGCCGATACCAAGACCCAGGAAAAGGAATCCGGCGGAAGGAGCGGCATACCGCAGAAAAACGGTACTGCCTAAAGGATCGGTTCTGCCCATTACCTCAACAAGGGGGAAGTAGCTGATACAGGCCAAGGGTATCACAAAAATAAAAAATCTGCGGAACCATTTATGGTAGATTGTAACGGGAAACTGTGCTGTCTCGATTCCTCCATAGGTAAATATATTCATAAACTCAAGCCCCGCGGGAATCCAGAAGGAAAAAGCTCCCTGAATCATGATCAAACCCATAAAAAGGGCACTTCCCCCGGATACGGTAAACACGAACAGAAGAACCTTTTCCACACTCCAAGGAAGATGCAAGCCGGAAAATCCGATAGCCAGGAATAGAACCCCCTGCGCCAGTCTTCCCATCCGTCGGGTCGAGAATTCATACCCAAGAATCTGCAGAACCATTGGCCGGGGCCGGAGAAGAAACCGGTCCAGATCTCCGGACAGTACCAGTCTGGGCATGATGTCGAAACCGCGGGTGACAAAATCATTCAAGGCAAATGAAAGGCTGACAGTCCCGTAGAGCACCATCACTTCGTGGAGCTGCCAGCCCATGATATTCCCGAACCTGCCGAAGAGTACCCAGACTCCTAAAAAATCGATTAACGTTACAAAGAACTGACCGGCGATCTGGATAAAAAAACTTGCCCGGTATTCCATCTGTGAACTGATGGATATAGAAACATAACGGAGAAACATACGGAACCCGTTCATTTATCCCCCTTGAATAATTACCCGTTTAAGGGCCTTTTTTAAAATTGTGTGACCGGTAAGCAGGAGCAGAACTATCCACACAAGCTGGAGAAATAGATGATTTAAAATGCCGGGAACATCCAGCTGTCCAAGGTAGATCTGTATGGGCACATCGATCAAACCTCGGAACGGAAGCAGATTGATTACCGGTGAAATCCAGTCGGGAAAAAACGGAACCGGTACGATTATCCCGGAGAGAAGCATCATGAACGCTGGGACAATGTAAACAACTCCCTCTCCGCTTATGGTCCAGAACAGGGAGAGATTCATGATCATGGCGAAACATGAAGATATAATTACCGCAAGCAAAAGACTTCCGATAAAAAGAACGATATTCCCGCTTAATTCAGGCAGCCTGAGGGTGATGCTTTCCAGTCCGATAAGAGGGAGTACAGCGGCTGCGAAGATAAAAAGAGGAATACCCCGGAGCAGGAAGGGTACGATCCGGTTTGCCGCCTGCCGGACAAACCAGAAGGGGTACATCATCACCGGCCGGGTTAGTTCGTACACGATGTTCCCACTCCGAATCCGCTGAGCAAACTCCGCGTCAAGGTTGAACGGAAGCAGGGTAAACATGGCTTGACCCAGCCAGATATAATTAACCGTTTCCTGAAGGTTCATGGGTTGTTCCCGGACAGAGGAGGAGAAGAAGCCCACATACCGCATCACGATGACGAAACCGAAAAACGCCTGGGTAAAAAATCCGGCCCACGCGGCGGTACGGTACTGGAGCATCAGTGAAAACCGGGAACGGAACATGGTGATGTACGGCTTCATTCATGCTCCCGGTATATGTCGGCGATCAGCTCTTCTATCGGCGGGTTTTCTATAAATAGATCCCGTACTTCGTTCTGCTCCATGATCCTTCTTACCGCTTCTGACGGAGATAACCGGTGGGGATCAAATGAGAGCACGTAATGATGATTCCGCTTCTCTATCACGGAAATAAGGTCTCCGGCCAGATTCAGACCGGTTCCGGAAATATCTACCGTGATCCGCCGTTCCCGGCTTAACATCTTCCGGATTTCCCCGATAGATCCGTCCGAAAGCACCCTTCCGTCATTGATAATAAGTATGCGGTCGCATA
Organism: uncultured Spirochaetales bacterium; assembly: GCA_964384485.1. GTDB lineage: Bacteria > Spirochaetota > Spirochaetia > CAYLLE01 > CAYLLE01 > CAYLLE01. The sequence continues at coordinate 10,728 of CAYLLE010000069.1, forward strand.
GTGCTTCTATATCATCCATATCGTGGGTTGTAAGAATTACCGTCACGTCATCGTCCCGGTTTAAAGACTTGATAAATTCCCTGATCGCAAGTTTTGAAACGGCGTCCAGTCCGATAGTAGGCTCATCGAGAAACAGTACTTCCGGACGGTGAAGCAGAGCGGCGGCAAGGTCGCACCGCATCCGCTGCCCCAAACTCAGCTGACGTACCGGTGTTCGGAGAAGTTCCCCTATTTTCAGAAGTTCAACCACCGATTCCCGGCGTTTCCGGTACATCCCGGTATCCAGCCGGTAAATATCTTTCAAAAGTCCGAAAGATTCATCCACCGGCAAATCCCACCACAGCTGAGTCCGCTGACCGAATACCACACCGATGTTCCTTACATGGCCGATCCGGTTCTTCCAGGGACACCGTCCGAACACCCGGACGTCCCCCGAGTCGGGATGCAGGATGCCGCTTAGTATCTTTATGGTGGTAGATTTACCGGCCCCGTTCGGACCGATGTATCCTACCAACTCCCCTTTTCCGATCCGAAAAGACACTCCGTCCAGGGCTTTAACACATCGCCGTGTCCGCCTCACCAGACCCCGGAATGCGCCGGACAGACCGGCGCTCCGTTCAGAGACATAGAAGTGCTTAACCAAATTTGTTACCGATATCATTTTCGATCTCCGGGATGGCTGTGCGTTATTTTTACGGAAGTGCCCACCCTACCCCTGTTCGGCAGTAAAAGTCAAGGGTGATTTTATTCATGTAGATGATATAAAAGACCGGACGGCGGATGCTGATTCCGGTAGGTGAATAGAAGTCTCAAGTTTGTCATCTTCCCGTTATATTCAACATAGGTATCTTCCCAGTCTAAAGCCTCTCCGTTGACCAGAAGGTTAAAACGGTACTGATGACCTACCGGCATGCTGACATCTTTTTCTTCAAAATATATTTCTACCGAATTTACTCTGACGGTAATCCTTTTTTCCTGTATCCTCCTTACAAGAAACAGAGCCCGGGATATTACCGCTGCTGCCTGCCGGGCATCGTAGAAGTTAAGACTGAACGGTTCGGGAACCGGCTGTATAATACTATCTCCGGGGAATGCCGCGGCTGCCAAAAACAGCAATAGTATGATGCGGAAGATACGTTTCATCTATATAATATATCGGAGGGGAGTGCATAGAAATGAAAGCGTACATTATTCATGATGGAAAAGACCGGGAAACCGGGTTAATAAGAGAAGAACTGGAAAAACTCTTGACGGTCCGGGGATACACAGTTAACGGAATTAATATCACGGAAAGCGGATTAAAGCGCTGCCTGGTCTGCAATTACTGCGGAAATAAAAATCCCGGTGTGTGTGCAAGAAAAGACGGCGGAAATGACCTTGTAAAAGGAGCGGCCCAATGCGATCTCCTCGTTGTGATAAGCTCAATCTCCTTCGGAGGGTATTCTGCCGCGGGGAAATTGGGATTTGAAAGGACAATACCTAACGTGAACCCGTTTTTCCTGATACACCAGGGAGAGCTTCATCACAGAATCCGGTATTCACCGTCACCTGACTTCTTGATGATCGGATGGCACCCTGAAAATGATCCCGGGGAAGCTGTTCTGTTCCGCCGCCTTGCTGAGCGGAACGCTGTCAACTTTCTTAGTTCCGGTTACGGTTCCGCCGTTTTTTCAGGCACCCCGGACCTTCCCGCGGTCCGTGAAACCTTGACATCGGCGCTGTATGATATCGAAACGGTCCGCCGGCCAAGGTGTCCGGACCTTGATCCCGTAAGGGATAGTCCCCTCACCGGCACATCGGTGAAACCCTGGCTCATCATCTCCTGCAGCGGAAGAAAAAAAAGTAACTCCTTGGCCATAGCCGGATATCTGAAGGATGTCTTGGGACATCAGAACATATCAACAGCGGATGTTGATCTGGCCCGTGACGGAATGATTGAAGGTGATATGGAAGATCTTGTGGACAAGATAAAAAGCTCGGAGGGATTGTTTATAATTTCTCCGCTCTACCACGATACCTTGTCGTATCCTGCCGTAAAGCTGCTTGAATATTTACACAGCCGGAAAGAGAGTCTTCCCGGTGAGATACCCGTCGCGGCGCTGATTCATTCCGGATATCCCGAACCGGTTCACTGCCGGAACGCATTAGGTATACTGAAAATTTTCACAAGAACGATGGATTGGAATTGGAAGGGCGGTTTTTCGGCGGGCATGACATCGCCTATAGGCGGCAAACCCCTGGAAGAAGCCGGTTTCATTACCCGGAAATTGCGGAAGAGCCTGAATCAAGGGGCGGCAGCATTGGCAGGCAAAAGAGAACTTCCCGAACCGGTTAAACCGGTAATGCCGCCCAGGCTCCTGTGCCTTATGGGTAACAAGATGCTCAAGAAAGAAATGGCTCAAAAAAACATCGATTACAACGCCAGACCATTCGCGGAAGTTTGAGCGGCCGGATTAGAACGGTTTATTACCGGGCTCGGTCATACACAGGATCTTTGCCGACCCAAAAACAAGGGCGGACGGCGGGGATTTCCTTCCGTTCCTCCGGTTTTAGGGTAATGTCCGCGCCTTTAATTGTATCCTTCAGCTGATCTACCGTTCTCGCGCCGATTATCGGAGCCGTAATTTCCGGTTCCCCCATCACCCAGGCCAGGGCCAGTTGAGCCGGTGTTATTCCCATTTCCCGGGCTTTTTTGATAAACCCTTCAATTATTTCAAAAGCATCCTGGGTATAATAACGGTCCCGGTAAAAACCCATCTCCCCCAATCGGGAGTTCTCCGGAATGGTTCCTCCCTTCCGGTATTTTCCGGTAAGCATACCGCCCGCGAGGGGATTGTAAGGGATAACCCCGATGCCCTTTTCAGAGGCAAAACCCAGCAGCTCACCTTCTATGCCCCGGTTCAAAGCATTATAGACCGGCTGTATTGAAACAAACGGCGCTTTTCCCGCTTCTTCGGTATATTTAAGATACTCCGACAGATGCCAGGCCTTAAGATTGGAACACCCAATGTATCGGACTTTACCGGTATCCACCAGAGCCGATAACGCGTCCGCGGTTTCCTGAACCGGAACATCATAATCCCACCGGTGTATTTGGTACAGGTCTATGTAATCGGTTTTCAGCCGTCTCAGACTGTCCTCTACCCCGCGAATAATGTGATGCCGGGACAGGCCGCCCTCGTTAGGACTTTCTCCGGTTTTTCCGTAGACCTTGGTTGCTAAAATTATTTTTTCGCGGTTATTCCGCTGGGTGATCCATTTCCCGACAATTTGCTCTGAGGCTCCATCGTTATAAATATCCGCCGTATCAAAAAAGAAGTACCCTTTATTATAAAAGGAGTCCATTATTCGGAATGATTCCGCTTCATCCGCGCCGGCCCCGAATGTCATGGTTCCAAGACAAAGAGAAGATACTTTTAATCCGCATTTACCTAACGATTTTATTTCCACCGGTCACCTCTTCTATAACATATAAACAAAAATCCCGCCGGAAAACCGGCGGGTAATTAGCGGAAAAACCGCTTGTTGCGCGCATGTACGATACCTGTGCTGTTAAACTAAGGTGTAATGTATCGAACTGATATAAAGATATAACATGAATATATAATTTTGTCTATATCTAATCCGAAGATTTTTTGCCTTCTTTTTCAGGTACTAGTATATTGTGAATACCAAAGGAGAATGAAATGAAAATACAAGTAACCCTGGAAATTGAAGTCAGTCTAAAGGACGCAACCTTGTCTGACGCGAAAAAGATTGTAAAACAAATCATATCACCGGAAAAAATCGAAGCAGTCAAAGATATTGATATTAAATCGGTAAAACTGGTTTAGCCATTGCCGGTCTATCTCTTCCCCGGTAAGTTCTTCACTGTGCTTTTCCCAAAGAGGCTTGAGGATTTGCTTAATTAATGATTTATCAGAGATAAATTCTGCCGGGCGGGAAACTTGCCTTTATTTTCTGCCGTATATTTCTTTTTAAGCCGGATGTACTCTTTTTTTTGAATAGACACCGGATTAAGATTCTTAAATTCATCCAGCCATGATTCAAAATCAACATCGTATTGGGGATTGACGCGGAATAAGTTAGGGTCTAAACTTGCTGATAAATGGGAAACACTTATGAGTACATTGTAAATCATTCCCGTGACTTCATTACTCTCATAAACCGGGATTACTGTTACGAAATCGTAAACGATTCCTACTGCGACACCATGGAGAAGGAGCGGTCGGAAATCCTCGGAAAATCAGTCGCGGAAATTTGGGGTAAAGATCAATTCCAATCCAATATAAAACAAAAACTCGATCAGTGCTTTCAGGGTAAAGAAGTGCATTATATTGACCAATTTCGGTTCGGCAACCGGAAAAAACATATGCACGTGTCGTTTTACCCATACAAGGGGAATGGGGATTCAGTTTCCCACGTTCTCGTATTCTCCCATGACATAACCAAACTCAGCGAAATTGAGTCAAAACTCGAAGACTACGCGAACAAAGATCCCATCACCGGTCTTTTTAACCGGCGGTCATTAAAAAGTCTTTTGGAAAAAGAACTCGAAAAAGCGAAACGTTCAGATTCCGATAAGAACCGGGTCGTGATGTTTGTAGCTCTCAAAAACTTTAAAGAGATAAATCGTTCGCACGGTCACACCATCGGCGATCTTCTGTTGGAAAATACCGCTCTCCGGATTAAAGACTGTATCCGCAAAAGCGATATGGTTTTCAGGTTTGAAGGATCAAACCTCGTTGTCCTGCTCACCAGTGTCTCGAAAGCTACCGACGCTGCCGTAGTCGCGTGGAAGCTCTGGGACGCTGTCAGCCTCCCCTATCGGTATAAAGGGATGGTTATAACGGTCAATTGTTACATCGGGGTATCTATTTTTCCCGAAGACAGCAGCACGCCTCAAGATTTGATCGAAAAGGCAAACTCCGCGAGCGTGGAGGCGGAGAAGGAAAACGACCCATTTCTATTGTATGACAGGTCCCTGCACGAGAAAGCAATGAGCCGAATGACCCTGCTGAGCGAACTCCGCCATGCCTTCGAACGGAAACAGCTGGAAATTTATTATCAACCGGTTGTGGCCGTAGAAAACGGCCGGGGTAGAATAGTGGGAGCGGAAGCCTTGATCAGGTGGAACCATCCCAAAATGGGAATGCTTGTACCCAGCAAATTTATCGACCTCGCGGAGGACAGCGGTCTAGTAAAAGCCGTCGATAAATGGGCCCTTTACCAGGTATGTGAGCAGTTAAAACAGTGGACAAACAAACATGATTTCTTCTGCTCAATTAATATCAGTACGAAAGACCTGACCGACGACAATCTTATTCCGGTCATATCCGGGGCAGTAAAAAACACCGGCATAAAACCGGAGAGCCTCAAACTTGAGATTACCGAAAGCAGATGCATGGAAAACCCCGAACAGTCGGTGGCCAGAATTCAGGCGCTGAAGCAAATCGGGGTAGAAATATGGATTGATGATTTCGGTACCGGTCAGTCTTCCCTGGGTTACCTGAAACGGCTTCCCATAGATACATTGAAAATTGACAGAACCTTTATCGAAGATATACTGCTCTCTGAAGAAGAACGGAAATATTTAGAGAGCATAATCGGAAGCATCCGGGCTCGGGGAAAAGAAATAATTGTGGAAGGAGTTTCCTCGGCAAAGCATTCGGAAGTTCTCTACGAAATGGGATGCCGTCTGATGCAGGGATTCTATTTCGGCAGACCGGTCCCGGCAAAGCTTTTCAACGGATACATGAAAAAAGGCGGTCTCCTCCCTCTGGATTAAAACGCTCCCGCAGCTTCCTTCAGTTTATCAATTTTATTCTGCAGAACAGAATCTTCACCCCGTTCTCCCATTTTGTTCTCGTAGAGCAGTCTGCAGCCTGTTTCGACGGCATGCCGATGAGCATGGCACCGGAAAAGGTTATAAAAGAGAGACTGCCGGAAATTTGCCGTATCCTGCTCACGGGGAAATAAGTCTCCGTTTTCCGCCAGGTGCTTTCGGTACATTAACCGGAACAGAGAAGCCGCCTCCTGTTCCCAATATTTCCGCAGAAAGTCCCTGTCGGAAAGGGGCTGTGAGACTTCGTTTAGATACTCGAAAAAACCCGATTTCTTTCCTTTTTCGGGAAGCAGCGCGGTCCCTCCGGATTCGGACTTCCGGTACGGGAAAATTTCCGCGGCCTGTATCCCTTTGGTATCGAGGTGGAAACCACCATGTTTCTTAACACACATAAACCTCCTTCTTTAGTTTCCTTGTTGTTGCTTTATGCAAATTTTTTTGCATAAAAACGATATTGTCATGGGATATATCTGGTGTCAAATAATATTTGTGCAACATTTTGCAGATAAATACTTACATAAAGGATTGTACATCATATATTTATACATAATTTCCATTTTTAAAGTGATTTGTATGGATTTTTATTGACAGATCGACCGGGTTGAGCTATTCCAATGGAAAATATTTGCACAGGAATTGAAAATTGGAAGAAATAAAAAGTCCCAATTTAAGAACGATTGCCGACACAGCAGGGGTCAGTATCTCTACCGTATCACGGGCGTTAAAAGATCATCCCGCGATTAGTGAAAAGACCAAAAACAGGATCATAGATATCGCCCGAAGTTTAAATTATTTCAACGGTAACGGGGCGGCGGGAAACGGGAACCGGAATAAAACGTTAGGTATTGTTTATGATCCTACCATCACAATGCATGATTATTATTTTTCTACGGTAATAAAAAATATCGTTACCGAAGCTTCGCTGAACGAGTTTCAGTCCACGATTAAGGGATTACCGAATCACGGTGACATTATCGTCCTGATTGATGAACTTGAAGAATACTGCGGAGCAGGTATCATATTCGTGGGTGATATAGCAGACGACATACTCTTTGAAGCCAAAGAGAGAAAACTGAACGCGGTTATTGTCGATAAACCGAGCCGGATCATAACATCGGTGTTTAACGACAACGAGTGGGGGAGTCTACCTCACCACCTCGTATTTAATAAACACAGGCTGCAGAAGAATCGCCCTGTTTCACGGTCCGGAATCACACTATTTTACCAAGGCGATAACCACCGGCTACAGACGGGCATTGTCGGAGCATGGCATTCCTTTCGATGAGTCACTGTACGTGGACGGTGAGTATCACATCACAAACGGATATGAACCGGCGAAAAGACTGATCGAATCGGGCGTACGGTTCGACGGAATTGTGTCGAATGATGAAATGACCAGCGGCGCCATGAAAGCGCTTAAAGAAAAAGGATTAAAAATTCCGGATGACGTTTCACTCTTTGGATTTGATAATCTGATTATATCCAACCATACCGATCCCCTGCTTTCTACTGTGGACGTCAGCTACGAGTATATGGGCCGCATAGCGGTACGAAAATCAATAGAAAACATCAGTATCCGGGAAAGTCTGCCGGTTCAGATTATCCTGCCGGTTTCCCTAATCCCCCGAAAAACCGTGCGTCCCCTGGAAAAATATCAGCATATATGACCGATGTAAGTGATTTTCTCGCCTGTCTGG
>CAYLLE010000070.1:0-17965 GCA_964384485.1 uncultured Spirochaetales bacterium
GCATGAGTCCCTTTATTGTTTTCTTCTTACTTTTATCCATCCAATACTCCTTTTACCACTTTAAGCAGAGATATAAATTCCCTCTTTTAATCAAATATACGGAGTATCCAGATAATCGGCTATTCGGTTAAACGATGCTATAAATTCATGTTCATAACCCTGCGGACTTCGTCCAGGGTCTTTTGCCCGGCTTCCCGGGCCGCGGCAATTCCGTCACGTAAAATCCCCTTAACATAAGAGGGATCAGATTCGATCTGCTTCCGCCGTTCCCGTATGGGACGCAGGTATTCGTTCATTGCTTCCGTCAGCTCCCGCTTCAGCTGACCTGCCCCGCCGTCACCGATATTTTCAGCCACCTGTTCCGGTTCTTCACCCCGGCACAGCGCGGTAAGCAGAACGAGGTTCGAGACTTCCGGACGGTTTTCAGGATCAAAGGTGATCCTTCTTTCCGGGTCTGTTTTCGCTTTCTTGATTAACTTAGCCGTTTCATCCTCGGCAGCACTTAAGAGAACCGCGTTGTTCCTGCTCTTGCTCATCTTCTGTGAACCGTCCAGTCCCAGAATGATCGGCGCTTTACTCAACAGCGGCTGAGGTTCGGGAAACACCGCCTGCCCCTCCGCGAACCGTTCGTTGAATCGGCGGGAGATAATCCGGGTTAATTCAAGGTGAGGCAGCTGATCTTTTCCCACCGGAACAACTGTGGACTTACAGAAGAGAATATCCGCGGCCTGATGAACCGGGTAGGTATACATTCCCGCGTTTACCCGTTTCTGCCCCGCGGCTTGAATCTCTTCCTTTACCGTAGGATTACGGTCAAGTTCAGCGTTGGTTACCAGCGTAAGGAACGGCAGAATGAGCTGATTCAGCTCAGGTACATGACTGTGGGGGAAAATCGATAAATTCCCGGCTTTCGGGTCAAGACCGATCGCCAAATAATCGACGGTCAGCTGAAAAACGTTTTCGGCAATTTTTTCGAAGGTATCACGGTCGGTAAGAACCTGGTAATCGGCAATAACAATAAATGTAGGGACTCCCATCTTATGAAGCCGCAGTCTGTTCAGAAGCGACCCGAACAGGTGTCCGATATGCAGTCTGCCCGTGGGACGGTCTCCCGTGAGCACAAGATACTTCCCCGGTTCCCGCTCAAGCGCGGCTTCCAATCGCCTGCTCCTTTCCAACGTAGCCTCAAATGTACCGTAATCCAGCTGTTCTGTCGCCATATTAAATCCTTCTAGTTTTTAAGAGTTTGTATACCCTACCCATTTTGAGATGTTTTATCAATTCCCGGTGAATGTATTTAGCAGGATAGATGTGTATGGGTCCGCAGCAGCAAATCCCGGTCAACTCCTTTTGTGATTGAGAAACGGCAATGGTTCTGAAAGTTAGACGATCGGCTTTTCGTAAATCCGGTACCGCTTCGTCTGGACCATCTCCAGTTTCTCCAGGGCATTCCGGATACGGTAGTTATCTTCTAAAATATAATTTGCTTCCAGTCTTACACCTTTCGGCTTAAGCGCCTGAAAAAGCTTCACATAGAGCAAAACGTCAAGCCCCATTCCCTGATACCTCGGAAGAACGGCAAGACCGAAAAGCCGGTAATTCCGTTCCTTCCGGACCCCCCGCATGAGCCGCATAAAACCGAAGGGAAACAATCTGCCCCCGATTTTTTGGACTGTCGGATTAATATCCGGAAAGCCGAGAGCGTAACCGATGACTTTGTCACTCTTCAGCCGGCTGGTGTCTTCAACAAACCAAATCGCGTCCGCGTCGATAATCGGCTTAAGTTTGCTGACCATATCTTCTACGACATGTCTGTCCACCGGAACGTATCCCCAGTTTCCGACATACGAGGCATTGGAAATCCTCCAGATGTTATCCGCTTCTTCTTCAAGCCGTTTTGGATTCAGTTTTCTCAACCGTATTTCCGGATGCCGGTCAAGGAAATGTTCAGCAAATCCGGCATACCGGTCGGGAAGCCGGTAGTCTTTCTCCCCGTCTGCTTCGTACACCAGGAGATCCATTATCCGGCTGTAGCCAAGATCATCCATCAGGGTATTATAATAGGGGGGGTTATAGGGAGACATATAGATAGGCGGCCTCTCGAAGCCCTCATGAAGGAATCCCCAGATTTCCGCGGTGGGATGGATAGGACCGCGTACGGCTTCCATTCCCCGTTCTGCCAGCCACTGTTCAGCGGTGTCCATGAGCGCTTCCGCGGCATCAATATCATTTACCGACTCAAACGCGCCGAAAAACCCGATCTTCGACTTATTGAAGTCATTGAAAGCATTATCAACATAGACAAGGTTTCTGCCCACCACTTCGCCGTTCCGTTCAGCGATACAAAGAATGTAATCGGCGTTAGAAAGGATAGGATTGTTTTTCTTGTCATATCCGTTCATTTCGTCCCGCCAAAGGGGAGGAACCCACTGGGGATCGGATTCGTACAGAGTTTTCGGGAAGCGGACGAAGGTCTTTTTATCCTTACTGTTCATTACAGGCCGAACAGTAATTTCTCCTGAAATGCTGTCAGTATCCATATCTATCCTTTAAGATAAAAATTATTTCCCCGAAGGACAACCCCGCTGCCCCGCTACAGTTCCGGGTCGGGGAACACACAACGTTCCCGGTATAGCGAAACCAGTTCGCTTCCCAATTCTTCTATACCCTTTAAAAAATCAGGATATTCCTCAAGAGGTTTCTGTCCGATTATAAACTTCGATACCGTCTCAAGAATTTTCGATTTTAGAGCCATAACGAGATTTACACGGTCATCAATGAACCTGCTTCTATTGCTGGGGATATAAATCCCGGGCTGCGTTATGATCTCCTTTCCGGGGGTATTATGACGGAAATCATTATTCAGCAGATACCGAAAACCGGGATCTTCGGGATAACCGAACGTTCGATACCACGGAAACATATAGCCTGTCGTTAACGGAGCGCTGACAAGGTTCCTTTCCGTGAGAGTTTCGGTGACAGTACCTTTTCCGTTTTGACGGTATATTCCATCATACGGATCGGTCAGTACAATTTCATCCGCGGAGGGTCTTTTCCAGGCCATACCTTCAGGACCTAACGCCATAACCGCGGAAGTTTCAGGAGAATAGAAAAAGTCCAGGAGTGCCAAAGCTTCAGCGACATAGGGCGATTGATTATACACCATCCATCCGTCCGAAACATAGCTAAAGAGATCAGCCGAGGACCGCGGTGGTTTTCCGGAAGAAGTAACCGGAAGGGGCAGGGAAGAAATCCATACCTTTTCTCCGTTCCAGGATCCCTGATCGTTCAGTCTGCCGTATTCCGGCCTGTCGTACGGAAAATAAGGACCGGTGAAGCCGTAAAGAGGGCCCATAAATACGGAACCTCGGGCATAAAACTGGTATACCGGAGTTTGGGAATCCACGAGAAGGTCGGCGTTCAAGAGTCCGTTCTTATTCAGGCGGGCAAAGAATTGAACAAAATCATAAAATCCCTCTTCGGATGGACCAAAAACCCAATCTTCCCGCTGAGGATCCCAATAAATGATATGCTCCTCGGTAAGTCCGGAACCAAACCATCCCGGTCCGGTATAAAGAATATCGTTCAGCCTGCCGCCGAAGGGAGCCGATTTCGGATACTCCTCTTTTAATATCATCAAAGAGGAAAACACGTCTTCCCAGGTTTCGGTTTTGAGTTTATGTTTTTCAAACAGATCCTGCCGGTAGGCGAGCACGGAAGCCATGGGTTTATAATCGGGGTCGAAGGTCCCGAAAGAATAAAGAATACCTTCACCGGTTATCTTCGCGTCCACACCTTTCCGGAAATCTTCACTCTCCCGGTACAGATCGGTAAAATTCGGAACCAAGCCGGGAAACTCCAGGATATTCACAATTATATCCCGGTCTTCGGTATTCGGAATTCTCTCTTCCCATACCAAATCGGGAAGGCTGCCTTCCCGGATCATCATTCCGAAATTGACATCCCCGGGACTGGAAGCAACATTCACAAACTCTATATTGATGTTTGTCTTTTCCCTAAGCCATTCAAATGCCTCCGAGCTTACATCAGGAGGGGTGATGTTTTTTCCGGTGATTGCCCGGATGGTAATTTCTTCCTGCAGCGGAAATGTCACAGAATCAGCGACATCTTCTCTCCAATCGGGATTTGTGAATGCTTTATTTCCCCCTTGCCCTCCTCCGCAGGCTGACAAAAGGAGAATGGAAACTACGCCGGTTAGAATTATTTTATACTTCATTCCGCTTACCTGTATTCAGGCATCATGTCTCCATGAGCTTCTAACAAATCATCACACAAACTGCGGATTTCATCCAGGGTTAGTTCGGATCCCGTATGGGGATCTAAATATGCCGCCTGATACACCAGATCTTTTTTTCTCGTAAGGGCCGCTTCGATAGTGAGCAGGTGTACGTTGATATTCGTCATATTTAAAGCGGCACACTGGGCAGGAAGTCTTCCAACATAACATCCTTGAACTCCGTTTTTATCAACAAGACAGGGAACCTCCACTACGGCGTCTTCGGGCAGATTCGGGATCAATCCGCGGTTTAGCACGTTACCGTGGACCCGGAACGGTTCTCCGGTGATCACCGCGTTCATGATCGAAGAACCGAACTCATGGGTTTTTTCATGAGTGAGATTGGTGTTTTCGGTCAGTTCTTTACTCTGTTTCTTCCAGTTCTCGATTTGCCGAACACATCTCCGGGGGTATTCATCCAAAGGTATATTAAACTCTTCTATTAACTCGGGATGAGTACGCTTTATCCAGTATGGGGTGTATTCCGCGTTGTGTTCCGAACTTTCCGTCATATAATACCCGAAGTGCCGCATAATCTCGAGCCGTACCATATCGTGCATCTTTTCGGCATCCTTCTTTCTGGCTTTCCCGACAAGTTCAGCTGCCCTGTGTTTTATTTCCGGATATAAATCCTGCTTGCCGTCAAAAATTTCTAAAAGCCAAGCCATATGATTTATGCCGGCGATATTCCACCGCAAATCACTCACTTCATTTTTCATGCCCACATTAGAAAGAAGGGTCTGAGCACATACCTGAACGGAATGGCAGAGTCCTACCGTATTAACGGACGAACCGCGCAGTATACCGCCGGTTACAATTGACATAGGATTTGTGTAGTTAAGAAGCCATGCACCGGGGCATACCGCTTCCATATCCCGGGCAATTTCCAGCATTACGGGTATGGTCCTGAGTCCCCGGAAAATTCCGCCGATTCCCAGGGTATCGGCGATGGTCTGGCGTAAACCGTACTTTTTGGGTAGTTCAAAATCTATAACGGTAGACGGTTCATACCCGCCGATCTGGACCGCGTTTACCGCAAAGTCGGCGTCCCTAAGAGCCTCCCTCCGGTTTTCCTTCCCAAGGTGGGCAGTTATGACGGCCCGGTCCTCGTTGATGGAACCATTCAAGTTCTCAAGCATCTTTCTTGATTCTTCCAGCCGGATTGGATCGATATCATACAACGCGATGTGAGAATCTTGGAGTGATTCTGTAAGCATTGCATCACCGAGGATATTTTTCGCGAATACTGTGCTTCCCGCACCCAGGAAAGTAATTTTCTTCATTGTCACAGAATACCCCGGGATTTGTTTTTTTTCAATCAGTTATCACACACAACACTGGACAAATATCGGATAGATTTGACATAATAAAAAGAAACACAGGAGGTTCCCATGGCTTTTTATAATACCGAAAACTGGCCCGAAAAATCCCGTTACTACCGTTTCCCGTGGTCTAATAACGACAATCCGATTTCATGGCTCGAAATCACCGATGTTTGCAATATTTACTGCAAAGGGTGCTACCGGAAAAATCTTGACGGTCACCGGGATTTGGACGTATTAAAAAAGGAAGTTGATTTCTTTAAACGGGTACGAAACACCGACGGTATCAGTATCGCCGGCGGAGAACCTCTGGTGTATCCTAAAATCGTTGAGCTGGTGGAGTACATTTCAAACCGGGGAATCAAACCGGTCATCATCTCCAACACATATGCCCTAAACCGGGAAATTCTTACCGATCTATACAATGCCGGGCTCTACGGCATCACCTGTCATATCGATATGCTTCAGGACCGGCCCGATGTGCCCGAAGGCAGCACGGAACTGGACATCATGAATCTCCGGCAGCAGAAAGCGGACCTGCTTTATGATGTAACCCGGGGAAACATCAATGTTGTCATGAATTCCACTGTGTATCATGAAAATTTTCAGTATCTGCCTGATATCGTAAAATGGGCCAGAAAGAACGTTAAAAAGGTTCACGGCCTGGTTTTTATCTGCTACCGGGGTGTTCCAGTTAAGGAAGGGGTAACCTGGGATGTGAGCGGCGACTCTGAAGGAATAGCCGAAAATATCCAGTACACCGAATCGGATGCATCACAAATTGATATCACATCCGTGGATATCTATAACCTGCTAAAGGATAATTTCAGCGACACATACGAACCGGCCGCTTATCTCGGCGGGACCGGTCACATAAAGGATTACAAATGGTGGGCGGCGGCTCAGATAATGGAAGGCAACGGCAAAACATACGGATGTATCGGACCAAAAACGATGGAATACCTGCAGACCCGGAGCCATTGGAAGAAAGGTACCTATTTCGCCTATCTCAATAGAAACCGGGTACCCCGGGCCGCCCTTCAGGTCACGGGCATGATCGGCGATCGCGCCATGAAACCGGTAAGAAAAAAAATGTTCCGCCGGCTGCTTAATCCGCTTTCCTGGTTCCAGCCGGTTTATATCCAGACAATCGGCCTTGTTCAGGCCCCGGACATGATGGATAACGGAATGCCCAGCATGTGTGAAAGCTGCCCGGACATGTGCGTATGGGAAGACAATCTCGTCAATTCCTGCCGGCTTGATGAATACCGGAAGTACGGCAGACTGATGAACGCCATCGTCCACACCGATAAGGAAGATTCCATGCAGGCTGACAATGAAGCGGTTAAAGCTGACTGAATTCATACGCAGCCTCAGGAAGCTCATCAAGCAGCAGCCCATGGAAATGCCCCGGCATCTCCGGGACAATCCTGTCCTAAAACTGCTCTGGAACCGGCGTTCGGTTCGGAGCTTTATGAACCGGGCTGTACAGCCGGAAGTTCTTTCGATCATTTTGGAGGCGGGACGTCTCGCGCCCAGCGGCGTGAACCTTCAAAGCTGGAGCTTCGGTGTTTTCAGCCGGGGGAGCTGGAAAGAAAAATTCGGAAGCTCCATCCCGTTTAACGGTGAAAACGCGGTTATTATTATGGGTGATGTACACCGCGCCCGGTCGGCTATCTCGGAATTCCCGCGACAGCCCCTTGTGGAATACACCCTGGCCGTACTCAATGCCGGAATCGCCGCCTATGCCATGAACATCGCCGCGGAAGCCTGCGGGATATCATCAATTATGCTGTCGGATACCGGCAGAACCGGTTTCTACGACGCGATGTACCTAAAAGACAAACTTGATCTTCCCGAAGGTGTCTTTCCCCTTACAACCTTGGTACTGGGATACGCGAAAAAAATTCCCCCGGCTTCTCCGCCGAAACTGCCTATGGATACTGTCTCTTTTACCGGATCGTACAAAGAAAGTGATCCTGAAGTGCTTCGGAGCTGGCTGAATCAGATGCAGGCAGGATACCGGGCATCAATGATAACAAAATCATTTTCAGGCCAGCTGAAGCATTACCGGTCCAGGGCAGATAAGGCGGAGGAAGGGCTCCGCAATATCATTTTTTTCGACAGCGGAGACAAGGAATCCGGGGATGATTGAAACAAGACCACTTTTCCTGTATTCTTAGCCAATTATGAATGAACAGCATCAACCGGACGAGATAATAAACCGGCGGGAAAAAACCGCCGAAATGAAAAATAACGGGATTCTCCCCTATGCCGAACGTTTTGAGGTAAACGCCTCCCCCGGCGAAGCAGCCGGACTGGAGGAAGGTACAACCGGGGTCAGCACTGCCGGAAGAGTTGTCGCGGTGCGGTATTTCGGAAAACTTGCCTTCGGGCACATTTTCGACCACACCGGTAAAGTTCAATTCGCCCTGCAGAAGAATGAACTCGGAGATTCCTTCGGGAATTTTAAACGGTTTGTCGATGTAGGGGATTACATCGGGATAACCGGAGATATGTTCGTCACCCGGACCGGGGAAACCACCGTAAACGTCAAGGAATGGACATTCCTGTCAAAAGCGCTCAGACCTCTTCCGGAAAAATTCCACGGCTTAGCGGACCGGGAACAGATTCTCCGGAAACGGTACCTGGACCTGATTACAAATCCGGAATCCATGCACCGGTTCAAAACCCGCACAAACGTAATTAAAACGATCCGCAATTTTCTCGACGGTCATGACTTTATTGAAATCGATACTCCGGTTCTTACAAACAAAGCGAGCGGCGCTCTCGCAACTCCCTTCGTAACTCATTACGACGCCTTAGATATGGATGTTTTTCTCCGGATAGCTCCGGAAACCTATCTAAAGAGGGCAGTCGCCGGCGGTCTTTCCCGGGTTTATGAATTTGCCCGTTGTTTCCGGAATGAAGGCATCGATCCTTCCCATCTGCCCGACTTTACAATGCTGGAATATTATGCAGCCTACTGGAATTACCGAGATAATATGGACTTTACCGAAAAGCTGGTAAAGCACCTGCTTCAGGAAGTTAACGGCAGCCTTACCGTCACCTACCGGGATCAGACCATTTCCTTCGACGGCAGCTGGCCGCGGAAAACCTTCCGGGAACTCATCCTGGCCGATTCGGGAATCGATATTAATAAGCATACAGACAAACCCTCTCTTGTCCGAGAGATCACCGCTAAGGGAATCGACTTAGAACGTGATATCAAGGATGATTCCATCGGATTCGGTACATTAGTCGACCTGCTCTATAAAAAAGTTTCCCGGCCCAAAATAATCAATCCGGTTTTTCTCACATCCCATCCCATCGATATATCTCCCCTGGCAAGACGCAACGATGAAAATCCGGATATAACCGACCGGTTTCAGCTTGTTGCCAAAGGCTGGGAAATTGTGAACGCCTACTCGGAACTGATTGATCCGATTGATCAGCGGGAGCGGTTCGAAAAACAGATGGAGGCCCGGGCGGCAGGGGATACGGAAGCCATGGAAATTGATGAAGATTTCCTGCTCACCATGGAACACGGCATGCCGCCCATGTCGGGCTGGGGTATGGGCATAGACCGGATCGTAGCTCTTCTTACCGGGGTCGATAACCTGAGAGACGTCGTGCTTTTCCCGTTATTGAAACCGCTTTAATCCGGACGGCGTTAACCGCCGAACCGGACAGCATTTAGCCCGGGGATGTACCGGCAGGCCTCAGACAATACGTCGGCACATCGGTCATGTACTACTGAACAGTGGTGAATATACGGCCCCTCAATGAGGGTCCGTTCCCATTTCGGCCAGTCATCAACCTCCATCCAGCAGTAATTCTCCTTCGTCTCCGGACCGTCCACTGTTCTTCCCTCACCGATCCCCAGTACGTACTCACCGGTCTCTCCGTCAAACCGGCACACCGTAAGGGGGCCGTCCTTTATCCGGAACCGGAGAGACTTCGGAGGATTCCCCTTCAGTATCCAGGGCGGATCAACCGGTATCTTTACTGCCGACGGATGACGGAGCGAGACAGGAGCGGACGCGTGCCAGAGCAGAACCGAGTTGTCATTTTCCGGGTGCCGGACCGTAAACTCCGGAAAGAAAACCGGATCATCCGTATCGGAGGCGGCCTGCAGCAGTACCGAACTTACTGCACCGTGAATGTCGGATTCAACCGCCAGGGGATAACGCTCCTGAAGCAGGCATTCCCCCAGACCGGTTCCCGGCCCCAGGTTGGCCCCTACAGATGGGAAACTCTTGATTGAAAAGGCGGAAATGTCTTCCGATTCAGCCAAATCAAACAGTTCATCCCGCATCGCCAGGCCGCCTAAAACTCCCTCTTTGGTTTCCAAAGCGGAGATATCAAGCCAGGACTGATAGGACGTCAATTCTTCTTCGTAAATATTCCTGTTCCTGTTCAGCCGGTTTTTCACTTCTCCCAGAAAATCTGCCATATCCACCGGCAGAACCTGAATACCGAAATTCCTGAGCAGCTCACTTTCATTAAAGATGGTTGTCCAGAAAAAATCTATCCTTACGCCGATTTGGGCGATTTTCATCCGGCGCATTGCTTTCACTGCCCGGGCGGCAAGCAGGAATTTTTTAATCCCGCCGGTGAAAACGTGTGAATCGGGAGAGCAATTTTCTATGTAGGAGAAGGGCACTCCGAGTTTATACAGTACCTTACTCGTGGCAAACATACCGCAGAGAGAATCCCTCAGGCGGGTTCCATCGGGTCCCGGTGAATCGTCCCGGGGGCCGTACAGCAGAACAGGGACATTCAATTCCCGGGCGATCATCCCGGCAGCTCCTTCAGTTCCGAAATTACAGTGCGGAATAAACAGGGCGTCAATATTCTGTTCCTTAAAATATTTTACAACGGGACCCACATGGGCCTGTGCCCGTACCATCCCGTCCGGAATTACACCGTCCGGAAGTACAAAAGAAATATTCAGCTGGTCTAATTTTTCTTTCAAAATCATTTTCTGCCGCAAGGCATCTTCATGGGAAAAAACGAATTTTCCTATCGGACAAAAGCCTAATGTAACGTCTTTCATAATTTCCATTATAACTCATGCTCCGGATTATATCACCCGGAAATTGCTGTCTATTCATTGTCAAGCAGGGTGAGTTCCTGTATATTTTTAATAATGGAAGAGTATGGAGTTAATAAACTGCGGGGTGAAATTCTTGACCGCCTTGCCTCGGCATACGCCGAAGGGAAATTAACCGATACTGATTACGAAGAGCGGATAGAAAAAGCCCATGACGCGGAGACAATTTCCGGGCTTACTTCCCTTGTAAAGGACGTCGAAGGTACTCCGGCTGAATACCGGAAAGAGACTGAACCGGCCGTGCGCGAGAGCAGTTCCGACAATGTTATTTTCAAATTTATGGGCGACCGGGAGATTCTTCCCCATGAGTTTGAGGATGATACTCCGGTTATCATCACAATATTAGGCGACCAGAAGATCGATCTCCGTACAATTACAGACCGGCGGACCATTATACTGAATAATTTTTCTCTGATCGGTGACACAAAGATCATTTTGCCTCCGGGCTACAAATTTAAAAAGAAACACACCACCTTGCTGGGAGACTTTAAATTCCGGAAAAGAGAAAGCATTCGATTACCGGAAGGTTCCCGGGGAACGATCATCATGAAGGGGTTCAAACTCATTGGTGATGTAACGGTAACACCGGGGGAATATTATCTGGATCAATGACAGCAAATTCCGATGATGCCGACCAATGTAATCGCTTGTAATAAAACAATTTATAAATTTTAACGCGGATGTGATCACCGGAAATCGGCGTATCAATAATCTCCTACTGGAAACCGCGCCCATTCTTGAATAAAATACGGAGATTATGAACCTAAAAGAATTCCTGAGCGTTACCGAAATCCGCACAAAAACCATCAGCCTTTCCTCCTTTTTTATCGGAACCCTTCTAGCGGTGAATTCCGGGTATCCCTTCTCGGTAGTTAGATTTATCCTCATGCTGACGGCAGTCCTCGGTGTGGATATGGGGACAACCGCATTAAATTCTTACTTCGATTATAAGCGGGGCGTAGACAACATCGCCTATACTGATGAAAAGGACAAAATTTTAGTGATCGGCGGACTGCATCCGTTCCGGGTACTCCTCCTTGCGTTAGCCCTCTTCGGCATCGCCGGATTGTTCGGAACGGCACTCATTTTTAAATCGGGCTGGCATTTACTGATCTTTGGCATTGCAGGAATGGCTATAGGTTTTCTTTACAACGGAGGTCCCCTTCCGATTTCTCAAACCCCCTTGGGCGAAATATTCGCCGGAGGATTTCTGGGTCCGGCTTTAATCGCGGCCTCCTATTATGCACAGGCTGTCTCTTTCTCGCCTCTTCTTGTTCCGGCGTCTATTCCCTCTTTTTTTCTGATCGCGTCCATCCTCACAGTGAACAATACCTGCGACATCCGTGGGGACAAAGCCGCCGGCCGCAAAACGCTGTCGATCCTTATCGGTAAAAAAGCGGCAGAACTTTTAATTTATCTGGCAGGGGCAATCAGCGCGATCACGATCGTTGTCCTCGGAATACTCGGTATTTTTCCTCCGGCGGCCTCGGTCGCGGCGGTTCCCGGGGCCGGCGGTGCGTTTTACTTGTACCTGAAAATGCATCAGCGGGGTTATTCCCATGGCACTAAAGGTCAGTCAATGATGACAATTCTCCTCATCTTTATAATTCTCACCGGAAGCATCATTTTGGGACACGTGATTCACCTGATATAATCGGCAAAAATCAGAAAAATTTCTTCGGTTAGGTGGAAATATTTCAATTTTTGCATTACAGTTAATGAAAATGACGATCTGCCGGAGCCGGCTGCTTGTAATGTGTGATAGTAAGGGGTCGTTTCCGGGGCACAGACCGATTTTCGGTAAAAAATTGAGATCTTGTTCTTATTTTTTACCATGTTACATCAAGAATAAGGATAGCAAAGGCCAATTGATGCAGCAGAGTCCTATTTTTTTGACTCCGGAGGTGCGGCAGTAGTATGTTATATGTTATGAGTCAGGAATCAAGAGAAGCAAAGATAACGGAAACCGTTCAGATACGACTTCAGGATGATGAACGGTTTCCCAATAATAAAACCCATCCTGTATTAGTATACCGGCAAATCTTCAGTAAACATAAAGATAATCTTCATCATTCATCCTCGGAAGGCGCGGCAGTGGCAATGGAGCGGGTTTTCCGGCAGAACAATTGGGAACCGGCATGGCGAAACGGGATCTACGATTATCACCATTACCATAGTACGGCACATGAGGCTCTGGGTGTTTACTGCGGTTCCGCGGTGATAAAAGTCGGCGGTGAAGAGGGATCCGCGCTGGAGATTTCTACCGGTGACGTGGTTATCATACCCGCCGGCGTAGCCCATATCCGGCTTTCCTCCCGGGAGAATCTTGGAATTGTCGGCGCGTATCCCATTGGTCAGCATCCCGATTTGCTTACCGGAAAAGATAATGAGCGCCCGGAGGCCGATAAAAACATCGCCGATGTCCCGGAACCTTCTTCCGATCCGGTCTACGGCGAGTCCGGTAAACTGGGTCATATTTGGCCTTCCTGAAACAGACCCGCTCCCGATATAATGAGCAATGGACGATGTCCGTGTTCACTATAAAAATGTAAACAAGGCCCTCCGCAGAAGCGATCTGTCCGGTACATTTATCGTCAGCAAATACCGTACAGCACCGTACATGGCTTGTCAGCACAGATGCGCCTATTGCGACGGCAGGGCTGAACGGTACTATGTGGAAGGAGATTTTGACTCCGATATTACCGTAAGACCTAATCTTCCTGATCTGCTCCGTAAAGAACTACCTAAACTTCGGGAAAAGGGGGTTATTTCTTTTGGATCCGGGATAACCGATACGTATCAGCCGATCGAAAAGGAAACCGGAATAGTCAGACAATGCGCCAAAATCTTATCCGCCTCCGACTTCCCGGTAACCGTAATGACCAAATCTTCACTGCCCCTGCGTGATATTGAACTCTGGAATTCGGTGAACACCAGGGCCGGTTTCATGATTCTTGTATCGCTGGTGCATTCCGACGACCGGACCAGACAGCAGTTTGAACCGGAGGCAGCTCCGGTAGAAGAACGGTTCCAGGTTCTCCGTGAGTTCAGGAAGCGAAAATGCGCTGCCGGTATCCTGGCCATGCCTCTTCTTCCGGGTATTAATGACACCGACGAAAACCTTGAACTCCTTTATCAATCCGCTTCCCAAATCGGCGTCGATTTCCTTATGCCGGGAGGACTCACCCTTCGGCCCGGGAGACAGAAAGAACACTTTCTACGGGTACTGGCACAATACAGACCGGATCTGCTTCCGGTGTACACGGACCTTTACAGGGAAAACAGACCGTCAGGCGCGCCTCTCAAATCCTACGATGCCGCTCTCTACCGGAAATGCCTTTCTCTGAGCAATAACTATCACCTGCCCTATCTTGTCCCCCACCGAATCTATCAAGGCCGGCTCCATCTGTACGATGAAGTTTCGGTTCTTCTGAGACACATGGAAGAACTCTATAATTCCCGGAGAATAAATACGAAACCGCTTAAACTATCAATCCGGCGTTTTCACGAATGGCTTACCGAAAGGAAGAAACTGTACAACCGAAAACGTTCATGGCTGTACACCGATCTTGACGGTGAATTGATAGAAGTTATAACTTCAGGCAAGCTCGGGTCGATGATAGGGAATAAGAAGCTGTCACGGTTCATCAGAGAAGTGGCAATAGAGAGAAAAACTTTCGATTATTCCACTTTATCTTTTTAAGGGTTGCAATACCCCGTTAATTCGCTTACCATCCCTCCATGCATAAATCAAACGTCTTACATAAACTTCGCGCCGGTCAACCGGTTCTTACATCTAAACTTAATTCAATGAATCCTCAATTTACGGAAATGATGGGTATGATGGGGTTCGATTGTATGTGGCTTGGTAATGAGCATCTCTATGCCGATGAAAGCACAGTCGCCCATCTCATCCTGGCATGCAGAGCAAGCGGCATGGACTGCATGATCCGCCGAAACATGTCGGGTTATGAAGATCTGCTAAGACCCTTAGAAATGGGTGTAAACGGGTTCATGATGCCGAGAATCCGGGAGCTGGATTATATTAAAAAGGTTGTAGAATATACAAAATTCCCTCCCATCGGCAGAAGAGGTCTAGACGGTGTAAACGCCGATGCCGATTTTGGACTTATCCCGTTGGAAAAGTACCTTGAAAGGGCCAACCGTGAAACGTTCATCGTCGCCCAGATCGAAGATCCGGAAGCTCTGGATATCGTTGATGATATCGCGGCGGTGGAAGGGGTGGATGTTCTTCTTGTGGGCCACGGTGATCTGTCCTTGGCGCTAGGCATCCCCGGAAAGCTCCGGGATCCAAGGATAATCGAAGCGATTGACCGGGTGGCTGATGCCTGTGCTAAGCACGGTAAAGTACCCGGCATCCCTGCAGCGGATGCTGAAGACGCCTCCCGGCTTATGGAAAAAGGATACAAGTTCATATGCTGCGGCGGAGACTACCGGTTTGTTAAAAACGGTCTGCTGAAAACAAAGGAAGAATTCAAGTCACTTGGTTTTACCTTCCGTGATGTAAATCACGAATTATAGCTCAGGCATCTAAGAAGTATCCGCGTCCATTTTACCTGCTGAACAATCTTCGGAACATTGTACTCAGTCCCTTTTTTCCATTGGCAGCACCGCTTAGGGGAGTGCCGGAAAAAAGGGAAATATCTTCTTCCTTTCCCACTAAAAGCAGAAGATCATCATCCTCTAAAACATATTCCGGCGTCACGAACTCATAATCCCCGTCTTTTTCTTTCGTAAGCGCGATCACATTAAGCCTGAACCGTTTCCGGAGGTCCGCCTCCATTATGCTCTTTCCGATAAATCTTCTCGGTACCTTTAATTCAGCGATTACAAGACCTTTACTGATCGGAAGAACGTTGAAAAGGGAGGAAGAAATCAAAGGCGGCGCGATCCGTTTCGCTGCTTCCCGGTTCGGATAGACAACCCGTGTGGCCCCGACAAGGGCCAGGATTTCTCCATGCTCATCGGTCTCCGCTTTCGCGATGATCTCTTTGATTCCGAGTTTCTTTAAATAGTTTACAACCAGAATAGAGACTTCGTGTCTTTCTCCAAGATCCACAATTCCCGCATCGATATCAGCCGGTACAATTTTCCTGATTGTTTCTTCTTTTATAACATCCGCAATATACGCAGCGCTCACCCTGTCTTTGTACTGTTCAACCACTTCCTTGTCTTTATCTATGATGAGAATTTGAGCATCAAATTGAAGGAATTCTTCCAAAAGCCTCCTTCCGAAATTGCTTAATCCGATGATTGCAAACTGCTTCATATGGCCCTCCTATCCGATGAGCACGTCTCCGCTTGGATAATCGACAAAACGTTCCGTGTATGTTTCCGGTTTCGGCATTATTATAGAAATAATTCCCACCCGGCCTGTAAACATGGTTATGATGATAATTATTTTCCCAAGGGATGTTAGACTTCCTGTTATTCCCTGAGACAATCCAACGGTACCGAACGCGGAAAAAACTTCAAACATCATTTCCATAAAGCTGAAATTCTTATGTGAAATAAAAGTTTCCGAGACAATAAACATGAACAGATAAATTAAAAGCAGAAACACTGCCTTTATAAGGAAATTACTTGCCTTAGCAAGAGAGTTACCGCTTATTTTCCGGTTCATAATGTTGACATCACCGCCGGGATCAATTCCTTTTAATGCGATGACCAAAACGATAAAGAATGTAGTAACCTTTACACCACCCGCAATTGACCCCGGAGCGCCTCCGATAAACATATACAAAGTTGTCAGATATTGTGAAGGCGCTGTCAGACCACTCTGGGAAACCGAATTGAACCCGGCAGTCCGGGGTACAACGGACTGAAAAAAGGCTGAACTTATTTTCGCTCCCAAATTCATGTTTTGAAATGCATTATTTTTTTCCAACAGAAAATAGATTACCGCTCCGATAATTATTAACCCGGCTGTTGAAAACAACACCACTTTTGTATGCAGGGAGAGCCGGTACCGGTTCCTGATGATTTTGTGGAGTACGTCCTGGATTGCGACAAATCCGATACCGCCGATTATTATCAGAACCATCAAAGTCCCCAGGATCAGGTGGGCGCCGTTATAATTTTCGAAACTGTTCGGAAAAAGGGAGAAGCCCGCATTACAGAACGCGGAAACCGAATGGAATACCGCGGGAAAAAACGGTTCAGCCAATCCACCATTCTTAAATCCAATATACAGGAAGAACATCCCCAGGGCTTCCATTGTAAAGGTCAACAGTAAAATATTCCGGATGATTTTTTTCGGATCGTATTCAATACTGTCAACATAATAATCTTTTACAATCATTCTACTGGTAAGGGATATCTTTTTCCTCCAGCTCGTAAGATATATCGTAGTGAACGTGATTATTCCTAATCCGCCGCATTGTATCAGGAGCAGTATTATTATCTGCCCGGCGACGGTAAAATCCGCCGTATTTACCGTAATTAAGCCGGTGACACAGCAGGCAGAAACCGAAGTAAAGAGCGCGTCTATTAAAGATATTCCGCCTTCTCCGGGCCATGCAGCTGGAAGAGACAATAGAACTGTTCCCGCGGTAATTATTATAAAAAAGTAAGAGAACAAAAACATTTTATTTGACGGTATCATGTGCCCGATCATTCCTCCGAAAACAAAAAACTGGAAACATACTTTTAAATAAAATATACTATATTACAGGAATTTATAATGATGAAATATATCAGCCTGATACTCCTTATTGTACTGACTCCCTTTATTCATCCAGATGAAAAAAAAGATATCCTCATCATTGCCTCGTACCATTCCACCTACCCGTTTACAGAAAGTATCCTGCGGGGATTGTACAGTTCATTCCCGGAACCGGAATCTCCCGTTTTCCACACCGAATTCCTTGATTTTAAGAGACATTCAGGTGAAGCTTATGAAACAGTACTCAAAAATATGTTACGGCATAAATATGATGATTTACGGGAGAAATTTCAAGCAGTTATCGTCATCGATGATGCCGCATTAGACATTTTCCTTGACCTATATGGAGATCCCGTTCCAGTAATTTTCTGCGGAATAAATAATTACGATCCCTCAAAACTTATACAATACAATAATATAACAGGGGTGATTGAAGATGTTGACACGGAAGGAACAAAACGGACTTTCGTATCTGATATCTTTCCCGCAATAAAAAGAAAACCGCAGGAGCCGGAAAAAGCAACTTGGCAGTGTCCTACTCTCCC
>CAYLLE010000071.1:0-17895 GCA_964384485.1 uncultured Spirochaetales bacterium
ATATGAAATTATGGCCTTTTCTTAATCACAGAAGGAGTTGACCGGGATTTGCTGTGAAACAAAGGTGAGAATATCTGCTTTATTGATGATACAGTAGGTGATATTGTAAATTGTTTAGTGGAGATAGTTTTGAATGAAGAGACAATTATAGTATGCTGCTCGGACCTTGGGGATTTCATGGGCGAATTTGGAATGACCATCAAGAAAGGTTCTTTCCACGATCCCAGGAGAGACCGGGATGAGCTATACTTCCTAACTGATTGTCTTAGAGTAGCGAGATGAAGCAGCCTTCGTTGGGTGACTATGTATCAATCCTTCCCGACCAATTGTGGCCTATGGGTGAAAAGATCTACCGATCAACCTTTCTTTCACCCCTCTACGTGGAACGATATCGAGCCATGCACAGGGAAGGAGCGCTCACGGCCCATAATCATTGGGAAATATCCTGTGCGGTTTTGGGAAAGGGTTTTTTGGATGGAGAAAAGGTCTACGAAGTTTCCGATAATACAATTTTTTTAATTCCCCCTGGGTATCATCACCTTGAAAAATCAAATTCTCTTTTAGATTGTATTTGGGTTGGACTTCAAGGAAGCGCTTTGAAAATACTTGAAAATAAACTCTATAAGCTAAAAGATCAGGCTGCCACTGAAACCCTTATTAGACTTTGGAGACGAGCACAGCAGAAAAATAGTCTCATCGGAATGGAGCTGGATGGTATTCTTCTTGAATTTTTCGGTGCATTTCAGAGGTTAACGAATTCAGAAGAGCAGGTCCAGGATAACTCAATGGAGAGGCTATTGGAATATTTACATAAAAACTTCCATAAACCTATCCAGATAAAAGAAATGGCGGAACATCTCTGCTGCTCCGAAGGTCATTTACAAAGAACCTTTAAGCAGTTTACCGGAAAGACACCTCTAGAATATTTAAAACATATACGGATGAACAACGCTTTAAGGCTTATCCAGGAGAGTACTATATCAATACATGAAATAGCCTTCCTAACCGGCTTCAATGATCCCTTTTATTTCAGCAGACAGTTTAAGAAATTCTGGAAGAAATCTCCTTCTGCGTTTAGGGATTCCCCATAAAAAAGTATTCGGTTCGGTTTTTAGCAGGTTTTCTTTCCCTTGTATGTAACCTTCCAAAGTGGATCTATCCATACATCGCGTTGACTTTGAAAAGTAGGTGATATCTCTAGGCTGCTGTTTTTTAAAATCTCTGTATGCAAAAAATTGCTTATTGTACTGCTTTTCAAGAGTTCCGGATTCTGTATGTAGAAGATAAATTTTCCCGGAACTGTCCGGAAAAAATTTTCTTCGTTTGTCAAAAGAGAAATCCGCAAGCTTATATTATCACCTTTTTTCCAAACAGATTTCTGCAGTAAATCCGTGTCGAATAAAAGCGGCTGAGCCGATGTATTGTTTTTTTCGAAAAGCGAAGTCCTGCAGATAATTAGCCGGATCAACCGCTCCCACCGGCAGCAGCTGCCCCGCTGCCACTTCATCCACCGCCTGAGAACGGCCGGTTTCCGCTTCGCCTCCGGCAAAAACAACAAAACCGATACTTAAAACAAAGACTGTTAGATAAAGGCGTTTTTTCATCATTCCCCCTGATCAAATTGTAGTGCCCATGTTTTCAACCGTCAAATCCGCGGTTGCCTTGATGGATATGACGTATAGGTGCTTCGGGTTTACAGCGTCTGACCAATATATGTTTCTTTTTGATATTTTAATCAGCGAAAACCTGCGAAAATCAGCAGTGCGTTTTCTCCCTGAGCCTAATCCAGCTGCTTTCCCTAAATAAACCTGTCCGGCCGCGGTAACCCGTCATCGCTGTCACCGAACCGCTGTTTCAGTTCCCCGAACTCTTTCATAAGCAAATTTCGGCTTTTCATCACGTCGGAATAATGGAGGATAAAATTCATTCCTTCATCAATGTACTGCATGTTCAGCGGTTCGGCGTAGTCACAGTGCAGACCCACTCCCTTTCCCATTTTTCGGCACCGCTTTACCACATCCTTTATTGTGTTGACAAAATCCGGGTTATCGTATTCTTCCGGTATTTCCATGGAACAGGTGATGTCGTGTGGGCCAAGAAAAACAGCGTCCACCTCATCGTAGCCGATCAGCTTTTCCAGATTCGCGATGGCCGGAACACTTTCGATACCGATGATCAGGTATGTGTTCCGGTTAAAACGTTCCCAGAAAGCTTTGAGCTTGTCCGAAGGTCTCCACCCCTCACTGATAATCTGCCGGAGAAACTCGCCCTTGATAGGACGGTACCGGACCGCGCCGATCAGCGCTTCCACGTCTTCCGGTTTTTCTACATACGGTGCAACGATGCCTTCGGCGCCGCCGTCCAGCATCATTGCCGCCCATTCCGCGGAAGGATAAGGAATGCGTACCATGGGAGATACACCCCGTTCCGCGAAAAGGGCGCACATCCAGCTTACCTCTTTCCGGTCTACCGGTATGTGTTCGGTACAGATAAACGCGAAATCCATACCCGAATCCGTAAGCCATATAAGCTGATTCGGATTTCCCGTTTCGGCGATATGGGTTCCGTACACCCGGTTACCGCTTTTAAGTTTTTTTCTTAATTCTTTTCCGTGCATAATTTCTCCTCCCTTTCAGGCGGTTTTATAAACCGGCTTGCGGTAAACGCCGCGGCACCGGCTATTGCGGTTATGATGATCGCAGGCTGATAACTGCCGTTTATGTCCCGTATCCAGCCGCCTAAATAATTTCCGCCCGCCACGGCAAAAGAAACGCACAGCCCGATGGGACCGTAAACTTTACCGAAGGATCGTGTACCGAAAACCCGCTGTACGATCAGCGGAAACAGTGTGGAAACGGAAGCCTGGGCGATTCCGAAGACCGCGATAAACGTGATCCGGAAAGGGGCGGCGCCGGGGAAAAACATCAGCAGGGTGGAGGCTCCCATGGAAAGTAGAGAAACCGAGAAGAGAAGCCGGGGATTCATACGGTCGGTGAGTTCTCCGACCCCAACCCGTCCCGCAACACCGATTCCCAGCATCATCCCCAGATACCCCGCGGAAAGACTCAGACTGAGTCCCGCATCCTGAAGAATGGCCGGCAGATGCAGGCTGATAACTCCGACCATGGAAAGCCCCAGAGCCGAACTCAAAAGTACCGCCCAGAATGAGACCGTTTTTACCGCATCTTTTAGCGTAATAATATCTTCAGTGCTGCTCTTTCCGGAATCGCTTTTTTTTCTTTCCTTCCGAAGCAGGGGCATACCGTCCCGGTCAATACCTATTTTCTCCGGAGAATCCTTCAGGACAAAAAGGACAATGGGAACACAAAGAATCAGGATTGTTACACTCACCGACATATAGGCGAAACGGATTCCCTGCTCCTCAATAAGGAGCCCCAAAAGCCATGGGATAGTCAGTCCGCCAAGTCCGATGCCGGCGCCCATAAGCCCCATGGCCCGGCCCCGTTTTTTATCAAACCAGATCCCTACTATGGATTGATTTGGTATACCTCCGGAAACCGGCTGGAACAGGCCTTGAAAAAGAGCAAGCAAATAGAGATGCCATAAAGACACGGCCCTGCTGAAGAGGAAGAACACCGCGGCCAGACCGAGCATTCCTAAAAACATCATTTTCTTCGGACCCCAACGATCGATAAGGAAACCTGCCGCAGGCATCATCAAACCGTTTACCGTAATGATAATCGCGAAAACTTTCGACACCGCGCTCCGGTCCGTGTTCATCATCTTTTGAAGAGGAACCAAAAAAACCGATCCTGAATAAAAGGTCGATCCGGCGATCAGAAGGATAAGGAGCATATTTGCTCCGGCGATAACCCAAATGTACCTGGATTTAGTTTCAGCTGCTGTTATAGACATGATATGTTCACTATACGGGATTGAGGGAGATGTGGCAAAGGTGACGGTGATTGCTGGTCAAGTTGGTTTAATTGATTTCCCCCACCGGTCCGCCCACTTCTCGGTATAAAGCCACGAGTACTGCCTGCCCGTTTTCCGGTATGTATGAAACCACACAGCTGAAGGCAGCCCGATGATGAAGAGATATAGCGGACCGAGAAGAAATCCCTGAAGTGTATGGCCCCACTCATGCAGATCCATCCTCTCCTGTTTTATCCCGTTTTCGGTGCCTCCCGGATACGCGTACGAAAAGATAAAAAACCCCAAGGATAATCCGCCTCCCAAAGCCCGGGTCCGCACCATCAGCGTTCCTGTCCTGTATTGAAACTTCACCGGTTTTTCCGTTTTCCGCAAATACAGATACAACGCCAGACCGATAATGGTCTGAGGAAGACACCACGTCCAATGGAGTATTATATAGAAGATTTTTGAACCAGACATAATGCCATGGTGATGATTAAACCCTTCATTGTCCAGCCACGGTAATCCAAATCGGAGATAAAGGCGGCTTCGGAAAAGGAGCGGCGTTAATGCATCCCTTTAATACAGAAATGGTTTGGACCATGCGGGATTGGATGAGTAAGAACGGGAAGATATCATCAGTGCGAAAAAAGTGCAGGAGATGGGAGGCCGGTAAAAAAACACCGGCTCCTCCTGTTTTAATAGTTCGGTTACCGTTTTACCCGGGCGTTTCCTTCCCAAACGCTCCAGACCTGTTCTTCATCGGCAGGCTGAGCGTAATCGGTCAGAAATGACGTGGCTAAAGCTCCCGTGGCCCAGCCGAATTGTATCCATTTTTCTTCATCCCATCCCTTGAGAATCCCGTAAAGAACACCGCCTACGAAACCGTCACCGCCCCCGATCCGGTCAAGTACATGTACCTCCCGGGGTTCAGCAATATGCCATTTGTTTCCCACCGACATGATGGCTCCCCACAGATGGCTGTTGGTATGGACTACCTGCCGCAGGGTTGTCGCAAAGACTGAGGCATTCCCGTACTCCTTTTTTACCCGGTTAATCATCTCTTTAAAACTTTCGATTTTATCGGATATCTCTTTCCCTCCGGCTTCGGGACCTTCAATACCAAGGCAGAGCTGAAAATCTTCTTCGTTTCCAACCAGGATATCCGCGATCCCGGCAATTTCGCTGAAAATTTCGCTCAGTTCCTGTTCCCGGTTTTTCCAAAACGACGCCCGGTAATTCAGATCAAATGATATCCTGGTGCCGTATTTCTTCGCGGCCCGGGCAAGCTCGAGACAGAATTTACTGGTCTCCTCCGAGAGAGCCCCTATAAGTCCGGAAAGATGCATTATTTGGACTCCTTCGTCACCAAAAATACGATCAAGATCAAAATCTTTTACGTTGAGAGTTCTTCCTACTTCTCCGGCCCGGTCATTAAAAACCCGGGGTCCCCGGATACCATATCCGCTGTCAGCGATATTTATTTGGTGACGGTATCCCCATGGAGATCCCTGCTCCACTTCCCTGCCTTCATAATCGATATGCCTGCTCTTCAGGTTATCTTTTATCAGTCTTGCGATAGGGCTTCCCTTTACAAATGTGGTAAGTACCTTCACCGGCAGTCCAAGCAAAGAACAGATACTTGCCACGTTTGTTTCAGCACTCGTGGCGTGCATGTAAAACACGTCGCTGGTGTGTACCGGCTGACCGTTATACGGTGTAAGTCTGATTCCCATGCTGGTTGGGACAAGCAGCGAATACCGGCAGTTTTGTTTAAGTTCTAAATTCATAATTGGCTCCTGGTTTTTAGTTTACACAAGATATAGTATCAATCCAAACTGACTGTTGCCAGTCCTGAACAACAATTTTCGCAACAGCCCAAAACGGCTGGAGAAATTGGAGTAAATATCCTCAAAATTTTAATTTTCCCAGTAGATATACTGAACGTATTTGCTTCGGGATATGATCTGATCGTAATTGACGAAACTCAAGAATTTCTCCTGTAGAAAAAAAATCATAATCATTCTACAATCCCTATGTACCACAAAAAGGAGATCTCATGTCCCAGAGAATAGCAGTCATCGGAACCGGTTATGTTGGATTAGTTTCCGCCGTCGGTCTTGCTGATTTCGGAAACCGGGTAATTGGAGTGGATTTACGTCCGGAAATAATAGATAAACTTTCTAAGGGGATACCTACCATTTATGAACACGGAATTACCGACTATCTGGAACGGAATGTAACCTCCGGCAGACTCTCCTTTACGACCGACATTCGCGAAGCGGTTGGAGAAAGCGATATTATTTTTATCGCTGTCGGAACACCTTCCGATAATGACGGCAGGGCCGATCTTACCCAGGTAAAAGGCGTAATAAATTCGTTAGCAGATTCCGCGGACGGTCACAAAATTGTGGTTACTAAATCTACTGTTCCGGTTGGGACCAACCGCTGGATATCCCGGGAGCTTGAAAAATTAACACCGCGGGGAACGGGAACCTTTTCCGTTGTTTCCAATCCGGAGTTTCTCCGGGAGGGAAGGGCGGTACAGGATTTTTTCCATCCGGACCGGATAGTGCTGGGTGTAGAGAATGATGTGGTAAAACCGGTACTCGAGGACATCTACCGCCCTCTTTATCTCATCTCCACCCCCTTCGTATGGGGCACCTGGGAAACAGCGGAACTCGCTAAATACGCAGCGAACGCGTTCCTTGCGACAAAGATCACTTTTATTAATCAGATGGCTAACTTGGCCGAGGTTTGCGGAGCAGATATCCATACAATCGCAAAAACGATGGGGATGGACGGGAGGATAAGTCCGAAGTTTCTGCATCCCGGCCCCGGATACGGCGGAAGTTGTTTCCCCAAAGATACCCGGGCGTTAGCAGGCATGGGAGAAGAGCGCGGAATTCCCATGTCATTGGTAGAAGAGGTTATCTGGTCAAATGAACAGCAAAAGCTTAGGGTGGCGGCCCGTATAAAGGAGCTGCTGCAGGGACTTTCCGGGAAGAAAATAGCGGTATTGGGTCTCGCGTTTAAAGCGGAGACCGATGATGTCCGGGAATCACCGTCCCTCTCAATTGTACCCGCGCTCCTGAAAGAGAACGCGGAAACCGCCCTGCATGATCCTAAAGCCGCCGATAATTTCTGCGGGCAGCTTCAGGAAACTTCCGGGACTGACCGTGTTACTGTTCACCCCGGAGTATATGAAGCCGTGGAAGAGGCAGACGGACTGCTTATTCTGACTGAATGGAACGAGTACCGGAATATGGATTTACAGCGAATTCGTTCTCTCATGAAGGGTAACCTGATTTACGATACAAGGAATGTTCTGGACGGTGAAGAAGCGGCCGATTTAGGTTTCCGGTATTACGGAACAGGCAGAGCGGGAAATTATTAGGGACTGATGCGAAAATTATTGTTTTGCCTTTTTTGAGGAATAATCTTCCTATTAGCCAAAAATGAATACGTAACAACAAAATTG
Organism: uncultured Spirochaetales bacterium; assembly: GCA_964384485.1. Taxonomy (GTDB): domain Bacteria; phylum Spirochaetota; class Spirochaetia; order CAYLLE01; family CAYLLE01; genus CAYLLE01. The sequence goes on from CAYLLE010000071.1 coordinate 7,358, forward strand.
GCAACAGTCCCAACCCTTTACCCGGGACTGAAATTTCAGTAGCATACATCTATGGCAGCAGAATCCCAAGAAAGCAAATGGTACGGACTCCCTCCAGGAACGGTAATTCCCGATAAATTCAAAGGCAGTCCGGTACAGATCCGGTCCATTGAATACGATGAACATTCCGTCAGGGAGGAACAGAAAAATGTCCTCTTGACTCATAAAGATGTGGAAACGGGAAAACCGGTTCAATGGCTGGACATAATCGGCGTGGAAAACGGACCTTTTCTGGAAAAAATCGGAAAGCTGTTCTCGATTCATCCTCTTGTCCTGGAAGATATCCAGAACACCGGCCAGCGGCCTAAATTCGAAGATTACGGAGACCTTATCTATATCATCTTCAAGATGCTCGATTGGGACAATGTGGAAAATACAGTTATTAGCGAACAAGTTTCACTGATTCTCAATAAGACCCACGTTCTCTCCTTCCAGGAGCGTTCCGGAGATATCTTTGATGTCATTAGAAACCGGATCAAGACGGGAAGCGGCAGGATAAGGAAAAAAAAATCCGATTATCTGGCTTATTCTCTCCTGGATGCTGTGGTGGACCACTACTTTCTGGTACTGGAAAAGCTGGAAGATGAATTTGAAGATATTGAAGATGAACTGGTGCTGAATCCTCAGCGGGAGATAATCGGCAGGATCAATAATCTGAAACGTCAGATAAATGTATTGCGCCGGGCGGTATGGCCGCTCCGGGAAGTAACCGGTGTGTTTATGAAGCGGGAATCAGTACTGGTGGAAGAGGAGACAGCTGTATTTATCAGCGATCTCTACGACCATGTTATCCAGATCATCGATACTCTGGATTCCTTCAGAGAGATGTCTTCCAGTCTTATCGATCTTTACCATTCCCATCTCACTACTAATATGAACCAGGTAATGAAAGTTCTTACCGTAATCGCTACAATTTTTATTCCTTTGACCTTTATTACCGGTATTTACGGAATGAACTTCAAATATATGCCTGAACTGGATTTTCCGTGGGCCTATCCGCTGATTTTGGGGGTGATGATCATGGTGAGCATAGGCATGATAATATTTTTTAAACGGAAGAAATGGCTGTAATCTCTATACTGCCAAAAATCGGTTGTATTTACCGGCAGATGGGATATAATAGATGATATATTACATAGGATTTACAGGGGGTTTTAGGTGAAAAAGGCTGCAGTACTTATATGTTCTGCTTTCCTGCTGATACTTTCCACCGGAATGCCGCTTTTTGCGGGCGGTGCTCAGGAAGAAGAAGTAACCCAGCTTGAGGTAGAGAAACAGGAACGGGTTTATATCGCTCCGCAGAATCCGGAAGCGGATAAACAGGAACTCGTTCTCTCTCCGGGACTTATACTCTCCGAAGGAAGAGTTGTAAGGAAATACGAGTTGACAGTTTTCGACAGCGCTGGAAATGAAGTCTACACGATAACGGAAGAAACTACCGAAACCCGCGGATTTTTCGGCCGGCTATTCGGCGCTGAGCAGCCCCGCGTGACTCTGCCGGACACTTTCCGCTGGGAAGGAGTAAACAACGACGGTGAGTACGTCGAAGACGGTGATTATGTTTACCAGGTCACCATTACCGACAGCGAAGGGAACACGGCAAAAACTCCGCCCCTTGGAGTGACCGTGGATAATACTCCCCCGGTTATTGATGAAGTAACCGCCGACTATACCGTTTTCAGCCCCAACGATGACGGACTTCGGGATTCGGTTCCTATCGAACAATCCGGAAGCAGGGAAATAAAATGGACCGGTTTGGTAGCCAATTCTACCGGCGGAACGGTTAAAACGTGGACATGGGAAAACGAAAACAGGAAAAACCTTGCCGCCGATGTAATCCCTCCGGATTTTTCCTGGGACGGAACTGATGAAGACGGTCAGACCGTACCGGACGGCACCTATTCCTATACCCTCACCGGAACCGACCGGGCCGGGAATCAAGCGTCCCAAACCCTTTCGGATATACGGGTCAGTACGGAAGCGGGAGATATAATCCTGGAAGCACAGGAATACACCGCTTTTTCTCCGAATGAGGACGGCAGTCAGGATGAAATTACCTTTAAACCGCTTATAAGTGAGCCGGAAGGAATTGTCAACTGGACTTTCACCGTGCAGAATAAGGCGGGGAAGGCGAGAATGCGGCGGTCCGGAGAGGGAGCGCCGCCTGAAACCGTATCTTTTGACGGCTACGCCGACGACGGCGACTTGCTAAACGACGGAACCTACTTCGGAGTATTCCAGGTGCAGTATGAAAATGGGAATGTGGTTGAATCAGCACCGACGCAATTTACCATCGATACCGTGGCTCCCCGGGCTACCTTATCTGCCGATCCAAGGGTATTTGGAGGTGAAGGTAAAGAATCTGTAGAGATTTATGCTGAAATGACCCCGCAGGATCCATGGATTGGAACAATTGAATACGAAGGTGACGAATATGTCTCCGCACCTCTGGCCGAATACGGGATCACCGGCGATACATTCAGGTATGATTGGGAAGGCGAGTTACTCGACGGGACAGAGGCACCCGACGGAACCTACACACTTTCCTTGAAGGCAACCGACCCTGCCGGCAATACCGGCACTTCAAACATGGTAAAAGTACGGAAGGACACGAGAGCCACCCCGATCGATGTTTCGGTAGACAGAACCTATTTTTCTCCCGATGGCGACGGAAACAAAGACTATGTAAATATCAACCTCGAATATGCTGTCGACGACAGTATTGAGAACTTCCTGGTCACCGTAGTTGATGACGAGGGACGGCCGGTAAGGACTTTGTATAAACAGCAGGCCTTTCCGACATTCCGCTGGGACGGGAAGACGAACGGCGGGATACCGGTGCCTGAAGGAGAGTACACGGTTAATTTTGAGGTACTGTATGAAAACGGCAACAATCCTGCCGCTTCGGCAGGTCCGATTATCATAGACAAAACCGATCCTGATATAATGATTGATCTTGAATACAACACTTTCTCGCCTAACGGGGACGGAGAACGGGATACTATTGAAGTAACCCAGGATTCCTCCAAGGAAGAGCAGTGGACCGGTGTATTAACAGGTCCGGACGGTGAAGAAATAGTTTCGGTTTCCTGGGAAGGAGAAGCTCCCGATTTTACATGGGACGGAACAGGTCCTGACGGCGAAGTGCTTCCGGACGGTGTCTACACTTACCGGGTATTCAGTGAGGACCGGGCAGGAAATGTCGGGTCCGCCAGGGTCCAGGTACGGATCGATACCCTGGCAAGAGATGTCATGATAACTCCAGACGTAGACGGTTTTTCACCGAACGGCGACGGCTACCGGGATCAGATTGAGTTTTCGATCCAGGTAAAGAACTCGGATCAGGTGGAATCCTGGCAGCTGGATCTAGCCGACACCCTGTTCGGTGTCCGGCATACCATTTCCGGTGATTCCGCTGTACCGCAGACAGTCACCTGGGACGGTGTTTCCAAGGACGGAAGAATCTACGACGGCACCTATTATGCAAGACTGAGGGTCACCTATGAAAACGGAACGGTAGCGGATGAACTTACCGATGAAACGTTCATTCTGGACTCCACGGCACCGGATATCGAAGTTGACATTTCTCCATTGCCGTTCTCTCCCGACGGAGACGGGTATAATGATACCGTTAACATCGGAATTGATGTGGAAGAAAAAAATCAGGTGGAGACCTGGGCCGTTGAAATAATCGAACCGGACGGAAATCTCTTCGCGGAACTGACCGGAACCGGTACCCCTGGTACCCGGATGTGGGACGGTAGAAATGCCGCCGGAGAACTGGTACAGCCTGCGGTAGACTATACTATCCAGGTAACCGTCACCGACGAGTTCAGAAATACCGGCACCGCGACGGCGGAACTTTCCACGGATCTCTTCGTAATGGAAGGCGGAAAGGTGATCATACCGAATATCCATTTTGCTCCGAATACCGACGACTTCTTCTACTTTGACGAAGAATTAGCGGAACAGAATATTGAGACCCTGCAGAAGATAGCGAAGGTCATGAACCGGAATCCGCAATACGAAATTACGGTGATTGGACACACAGTCATGGTCTACTGGGCTTCCCCGGAAAAGGGTGAAATTGAACAGCGGGAAGTACTCATACCGCTATCAATAGCACGGGCCCGGGAAGTCAAGAAAGCGTTAGGTGTTCTGGGTGTTGACCGGTACCGGGTCGAGACCAAAGGGATGGGCGGTTCAGAACCTATCGTACCTCACGGTGATCTGGAAGAACGGTGGAAGAATCGGCGGGCGGAATTCAACTTGATGAAATAACCGCGCGGTATTAAGCAGAATATTTACGGGGCTGTCTGATAACCAGGCAGCCCCTTTTTTACGAGCCACTTGACCCGGACCCTCAAAGGCAGGTATATTGTTACTTCAATATTAAATATAAACAACAATAGGAGCTGAAATGTCAAAAGCACATAGAGGAGCCGGAATAAGATACGAATTAGAGAACGCGGGACGGGGAAAATGTCCTGTTTGTGATCGTACCGGTATTAAAGTAGTATACGAAAGCACCGTTAACGGTGAGAAAGTAAAAGTCTGCAAGCAGTGCAGGGCCAAACTGGCAAAACAAAAATCTGAATAATTTATCCCGTCAAAACCCTCACCCCGGGATTACCATCAAACCAAGGTTGCATCCGGATATTCTTCCGAGCCGTAACTCGCGGCTAAATGGGTGAGGGCAGTCCGGTTTTTTACGCCGGTTTTCTGATAGATATTATGTACATGTACTTTAACGGTTCCCGGCGTAATATTTATCCTCTCCGCGATCTCTTTATTACTTAATCCTTTTCTTATCAGCTGAATGATTTCCCTTTCTCTTACCGATATTTCATGATCGATATAGAATTTCTCTCTGTCCTGTTCCTGTTCTTCCTTATCATTTTTCGTCGGTTCTATAAGGGAAGATTTGAATTCCCTGAAATAATCTATTCCGAGTTTGATACTAAAAAGATTGAGCACGAGCAGGTAGAACACGAAACTGATGATGTTCATGGGGACTGTCCAGAAGGAGAAAAGGGTATAGTTCCGGGCGATATGGTCGGTAAATGATATTGGCGACAACGAACTGGAGTGGATGATGCCGTTGAAAAAGAGCATATTGTTAAAAACAACCGCCAGTATTATGATGAACCCGAACAAAATTGTTTTGGCGCTGGGCAATTTGAATCGGAGAGCCCGTATGATTACATAAAGGGCGTAGATAAGTGAAGCTGCCATAATTACCTGGAAAACAATATTTACCTGGGTAAAATGGATTGCTTTTGTAAAGATAACCGAGCTGATTATTAAGCCGGTAAGTGAATGAACAACAATCAGCATTTTTCGGCTGTAAATATCTCTGAAAAGAGAATATATAAACAGTGAAATTATCGCGACTGAGCCGTACGTAAAAATGTACTCAAATTTTATTGCAAACTCCCAGGATATATTCGGAAAAAGCTGAGTAATCATTACCTCACCGATAAAAAGGGTACGCAGAGCAATGAGGATACAGAGAAGTCCGAAATAAAGGGGTGCCCGGTTGTAGCGGGTCATAATGTACATGGCGATGAGGGGAACACCCATAAAAATCAGACTTCCGATAAGGAGAATTTCATACATCATTCTGGAGGTGCTTTCCGTTTCGATGTCCGGTTTCAGGCCGAACTGGATATCCTGCCACAATCCGCTTCGACGGTGATAAAAATTGGAAACCTGGATAACGATCTCGGAAGAACTTCCCTCAGGCCTGTAATACACGTTTTGATTCATATACTGCGGCTGCATCTCTTCTCTTGTTTTCCCGACCGTTCCGTTCTGCGCGAGTTTTTCACCGTCCACATACATCGTATAGGCGGTGCCTGTATACGGAACCCGTATGCCCATATACGTTCCCTTCATTCCGTGCCGGACTATAGTCCGGTAGGTACAGTATCCCAGCCTGGGTAATGATAAAACACCGATTTCTTTCCTGTGCCAGGAACCGGGGACGTGGATATACCGTTTTTTGTTTTCGAGTTCCTGTATTTCCTTCGGTTCAGCAAGCGTATCCCAATAGAACTCCCATTCACCCCGGAGATTCACAACCCCGTCCGTTTCATAGTCCCATCCGGTTAAATCAATCTCTCCGATTTCTACTCTTGGAATAGGTTCGTAACTTTTACAGCTGCCGATTAATAACGGGATTATTGGGAGCAAAATGAGTAATATGTATCGTTCACGTTGGAACACAGCCGGAACTCCCTGCCTCTAATCTTGTTTTTTCAAAGGGTTTTTAATTTAGCGGACTTACCATTACATGGCAGGGCGGATGAAACACTGCATTACCCTGTTATTAAAAAGTTTAGTACGCTTTTGGGTTCCTGTAAAGGGCGGAGGATTTATTTTAACAGTAATCTGGTTTATTATGTAGCGGGAGGTATTATATGGGACTATCAGTAATTTTCGCGGACGGATTTGAAGAAGTGGAAGCGGTAACGAGTCTCGATTTTATCCGCAGAGCCGGAATAGAGGCTGTGTCAGCCGGACTGGGGGGACGAGATATCATCGGCGGTCACGAGATAAGGGTCACAACGGATTTAACGGTTCAGGAGCTGGGAAGTGATCTGGACGGCATCATTCTCCCCGGCGGCATGCCCGGGGCGGAGCATCTCCGGGATTCTCAGGATGTCCGGAATCTTGTTATGTCCATGTTTGAACAGGGAAAATTGATTGCCGCTATTTGCGCGGCACCCGGCATCGTCCTGGGGAGCTGCGGAATCCTTGCCGGTAGGAAATTTACCTGTTATCCGGGTTTTGAAAAACACGTGGAGGATGGGACATTTATTGAAGACCAAGTAGTAAGGGACGGCAATATCATTACCAGCAGGGGACCGGGAACAGCCGCGCGTTTTGCCGTTGAAGTGATTAGATATATCAGCGGTGATAAGGCCGCAGACGAGGTGTTTACAAAGACACTGCAAAAATAAGGCCGGCAGACGCCGGCCCAGGTATTTACCGCTTTTTTGCCAGGATCTGATCAAGTCCTTCCCACTTTTTTAGATCCTTCTGAAGCTTCTTTTCCCGTTCATGATTTACATAATCCGGGCTTTGAAAGGTATACGTAAAATTGGTGTGAATGTCGTATCTGTCTTCAAGAATGGCCACCGTATCTTCGGTCATGACAAGCTCTTCATCGGTGGGGATAACCATCACCTTGGCGGGTGATGAATCCGCCGAAATGATGGTTTCCGCGCTTTTTGTCATGGAGGCGTAATTTTTATCCCGGTCAATTTCGATTCCCATAAATCCTAATCCCTCAACCGCTTTCTGACGGGTGATCGGACCCCGCTCACCGACGCCCGCGGTAAAAATCACCGCGTCTACTCGGCCTAAAGCCGCGGCGTACGCGCCGATATATTTTCTAAGACGGTATGATTCCATTTCGATAGCAAGTTGAGCCCGTTCGTTTCCTTCTTCCGCGGCTATTTCGATATCCCGGCGGTCCACCCATTTCTCCGTAATCCCCAAAACACCGCTTTTCTTGTTAAGAGCCCGTTCGGCTTCTTCCGGTGTCATGCCGGTTTGATTCATAATATAGAACGGAATTGCCGGATCGATATCTCCTGAGCGGGTACCCATGATCAGACCTTCCAGCGGAGTTAACCCCATGGAAGTATCAACAGAAACTCCGTTTTTTACAGCATTAATGCTTGAACCGTTTCCAATGTGCGCAATAATCACGTTTGTTTCGAAGGGGTCTTTACCCAAAACGGCAGCAGCCCGTTTGGCGTTATAGAGGAACGAAGTCCCGTGGAATCCGTACCGGCGGACACCGTATTTAGTGTACCACTGGTAAGGAAGCGCGTACAGGAAGGCTTTATTCGGCATGGTCTGATGCCAGGCTGTATCAATAATGGCGCAATGAGGGACGTCGGGAAGAACTTCCTGTGCCGCTTCTATACCCATTATGTTCGCGGGATTGTGGAGGGGTGCCAGGTCCTGTATTTCCCGGAAGGCCTTTAGGATGTCGGCTGTTACTTTGACCGATTTGGCGAATCGCTCACCCCCGTGGACTACCCGGTGACCAACCGCCTTAATTTCATTTAAGTTATCCAGTGCACCGTGTTCGGGATGGAGAATTGCCTCAATAACCAGCGCGATTGCTTCTTTATGGTTCGGGCAGTCTTTTTCTTTTTCGTATTCATCTTTGCCTGATGTCTTGTGCTTTATTACCGAGCCGGGCTGGGTTACCCGTTCAACAATCCCGGTTGCTAATGCATTTTTAGTATCCCAGTTATACAGCTGGTACTTTACCGATGAGCTGCCGCAGTTTAACGTTAATATTACCATGAAATGGAACCTCCGAATGAATTTGTGTGTTTCTGTTTCCTGTATTATATCATGAAAGGTACTGCCGGAATACCGCCTCGGGCAGCATCGACCCGCCGGTTACCCAGAAAATATGGGTCCCGCCGCTGAACCTGCTCCGTTCTTCCCGGTCCGCATTGCCTGCCTCAAGGTACCGGAGAGGTCCGGTAAAGCCGGCTGCCCCGGAGGGTTCTGCTTTAATGCCGTAATCGTTCCAGAGGACCCTCTGAAACCGGCGCGTCTCCTGATCAGTCATTGTAAAAATGCCGTCCAGAAGCAGAACCATATTCCGGACCGCCAGTCCTGATGCCCGGGAAACCGCCAGGCCGTCAGCATCCGTTTTCAAGGTAAGACCAAGCTCAAATACCGGACGGGGCGGTAAATCGGGAGCTGCCATCGCGTACAGTACGGACGGCGCTTCCACCGGTTCAGCAAAGAAGCAGCGCGCGGAGTCGCCGAAAACCAGCTTTGCTCCGAACGTTATTCCCCCGGGACCCCCGCCGACTCCGCAGGGGAGGTAAAGGTGAAGGGGATTTTGAGCGCTCCACGATATCCCGTTTTGTTCAAGCTGTTCTTTGAGTTCCAGAGCAGCCAGGGAATACCCCAGAAAAAGATCCGGTGAGTTCTCATCATCAATAAAATATATTAATGGATCCGTCGCGGCGATTCTCCGGGCATCCGCGCACGCGGCGGTATAATCGCTGTCGTGTTCGATCACATCAGCACCCATACTCCGAAGCCTGTCTTTTTTCCAGGATTTTGCTTCCCGTGACATATGAACCGAAACAGAGAAGCCTAAAGCGCGGCCGATTGTTCCAATGCTCAGACCCAAGTTCCCGGTGCTCCCCACGGAAATTGTCCGGTTTTTAAACAGATCCTGTATTTCCCGGTCTTCCGGCCAGTACTCGGGCTCTGTTTTTTTTCCAGCCGCGGAAACAATTTCTTCTGCTGTTTTAAATACGGCATATATCCCGCCCCGGGCTTTGATTGAACCGGAAACCGGGAGTAAACTATCGCACTTCGCGAAAAACTTACCCTGAAGCTCTAAGCCCGGCTGACCGGGATAAAGGTTTTCTCCGTGAGCGAGTTCCATCAACGGTGATTGCAAACCGGTAGATGAGAGCTCAGCTTCCGGAAACATTTTTTTCAACAGCGGCATATACCGTTTAATCCGTTCCCGGGCCTGGTTAAAATGGGTCCGGTTAAAATCAAGGAAGTGTTCGCTTCTTGTTACAGCAGGTTTGTTCCGGTTTTTCCAGAATACCGGTTTCCTTTGCTGAAGAGCGGATAATATTTCGTTGTTCATGGATTAAGTTTACCCTAACGGATGTATTATGAGTAGAAGCTTTCCGGGAGATCAATAAATCAGAAGGTTTTGAATTTTATCCCGGGGAATATCGAGTATTATATCTCCGCGATGGTACGCTGTGCCCCAGCAGCTGTCCACTGCGAAAAGCTGTTCCGCTTTTCCTTTCGAAGTTTTCACGATGAAGAACTCGATCTTCCAGGTCTTTTCGTCAAATATCATATCTTCAAGGATCCCTATGTACGTTTTATTTGCGTACATTTGAGCTTTAAGCAGCCGGGAAACCGGTTTCAAATTCGGATTCTTCCTTTTTTTTGTAATATCCCCCTGTTCCACTTCCGGTTTCCGTAAAACTTCGGGGAGATCATTGATATACAAGTAGCACCATTTCGGTTTATCGGAAAAATAATTGTATGATTTGATTTCATCTTCCCAGGTTACCGGCATTCCGAACGGGGTTAGCGGAGCATTGGTAAAAATTTCTGAGATTGAATCGGTATGCAGGCGGGTTTCTTTATTCCAGCTGTAGGGCTGAAAGGGAGGCGATAACACGATTCCGTTATTTTTCTCTTGGTGTTTCGGGAGGAGCATATAGTATCGGAGGATCCATTCCTGAATATTGATCACCGCGTCGAGCAGATCAACGAATTGATTCTCTCCCTGGTAAAGCGGTGTATCAATAAGCCTGACCATGCTTCGCTTCATACTTATATCAAGCAAATAGTGTGCCAAACCGGCAATTCCCGGTCAACAACCTTGTGCGATTTAGAAGTGGCCATAATTACATATAATACCAGCAATTCCCGGTGATCACATTCGCATTAAAATTTATAAATTGTTTTATTAC
>CAYLLE010000072.1:0-17806 GCA_964384485.1 uncultured Spirochaetales bacterium
TTATTATTGAAAGAGAAATTGAAAATAACGGGTTTAGAATACTGCCGGTCACATTAGAACATACTTACTATTTAAATAAACTTAAGCCGCTGCATAAAGATCTGTTCGACCGGATGTTAATAGCTCAAGCAGCGGTTGAAAATCTGACGGTAATCACCAATGATAATTTCATTAAATCATACAATGCGGTAAAAACCATTTGGTAAAACGGCGCCCGGATACTGGGCGCCTTATTGATTAGTGCACGGTAAGATCCGCCAACTGCACGGAAAGTTCTCCGTCATCCAATCCGTCGGGGATGTAATCTAAACTGTAGAGGACGTACCTTCCCTCATGTTCCCTTACGGTGTCAAATATCCCGGTACTGTGTATAAGGTAAAGCTCTCCGTCGGTATCCCATATCTTCCTTCGGAAACCTGGCGGCTTCCCGGGGAAGTCCATGGGCCTGCACGCTGATCCGTTCCGGCAGGGAGTGTTCCGCCGCTTCGGTACCGCTCTTTTTCCGGCCGAGGGAATACCGGACGGTTTTCCGTTCCTGATACGGCCTAAATGATACGGAAGCTGAAGCGAGCTTGAAAGCTGAATAAACTGATTCGTACATCATCACGGGATAATTCAGGTACGGCTTCACCTCGGGGTAATCTCCGTTCATATAGCTGATGCTGCACCAGCCTCCGGGACCCGCGTCCGTCTTTGAGAACCGAGCTTCTGCCGTTCCATCCAGGGACAGGCTGAAAACACCGGCTTCGGCCTGTTCCTTTGCAGCGATCGTCTCCCATGCTTCGAGTACCCGTTCATCTTTAACTTCTGCAAGATAGGAGAGCTTGCTCATGCTGTTGTTATCGATATTGTGAAAACGGAGCCCCTCGGCTATCCGTGTAAGTTCCGATTCACCCATACCGGTGCTGCCCCTAAGGGCGAGGAACCGTCGGTGAGTATCTTTTCCCAGGAATAGATGAAGTACTTTCCGCCCGGTGCCGGTTTCCGATAAAACCGCCTAGACGATAGTCCTTCCTGAGGACAGCTTAACTCCCCGGACGGTTAGACTGGATTCCTCCCGAGTTACCGTGAGTTCCGTTCCATTTCCCGGCGCGAGTGTATCTATCTCTCCGAGAACTCCGGATTGATACGTCCCATAACTTTGGGAGTGATGTCTTCGGTATTTTCGGGCACCGGAAGTTCCGGATCATAATTTGCCGCGATCAGGTTATAGGTATCGCGGCATTCCGCGCACCCATCAAGATGTTCGCTAAGAACTTTCTCTTTTTTCCGGGAAAGGGTTCCCTCAATATTCTTTATTGATTTTTCTGTTATTTCACTGCAGATCATTTTACTCCTCCTCCATGTAAGACTTAACGGAATTCCGTAACTTTTTTCTCCCCCGGGAATAGAGAGCCCGGGCGGAAGCGGCGGTTATCCCCACCTTTTCGGCTATCCGTTCGTACGATTCTCCCTCCAGTTTAAGCCGCATCACCTCTGAGGCGTTCACGGAGAGCTTGCCGGTTTCTTCCTGTATCAGGCTGAGTAACTCCCGGGTTTCCGCTTTCCGCTGGGGGTTTTCTGCTGAAGAATCGGCTCCGAAGACAAGGCAGTCTGTTTGTTTCAGGCGGTCTCGGTATCTGAGTTCATCCAGACAGGTGTTTACGCCGATCCGGTAGACTATTTCTTCTTCACGCTAATCAGTTCCCGTTATAAGTCTCCGCCGCCGGCGCGTTCTGGATAAGGAGAGCTGCCTGAATGTAATCGGTGGTAACTCCGTCGAGTTTGTCGCTGTTATAAATAAAATAGACCGCTTCGCTGAAGGGAGATCCCGGAAGATCCAGTGGTATGAGGGCGTAATTATCGGTAATCCTTTGACCTAAATAGGCACCGGGGGAATCATCCATCTGTTTGCCGGAGTTTGATTTCCGGTCGCGGTAATAGCAGTTATTATAAAAGATCATGGTGGAAAGGACTTCACCGGTAAACGGGCCGTCCGGGGCGTTAATCATCCCGGCAATGGTTTCCTCCTCGGCCAGGGGCTGTTGATGTACATGGAACCCTCCCCATTGGCCGAAATATATTTCCGATTCCGGATTCTCGGCGAGGTTATGGTGCCGGGTGAAGTGATCCATGATAGCAGTTTCACGGAGGGAACCGGCCGCGTCGTACCCCGATTCCGATATTTTGTTGTAGAAGTCGTAGGCGGCTACGACGCTGTCAATTATAAGGGATGCCATGGCGGAACTATCACCTAGATAGATTTCCAAATCACTTCCCGGAGTCAATGATTCGTCAAGATTTCTCATTAGATCGATTACATCATCCTGCCTGGAATCGCCGAAGCCCGGAAATCCGTCCACCATGTACTGCCGGTAAAGTTCTTCGGCCTTCTCCAGCGGCGGAGGCGGATCTCCAGAAAGATCCTGCGTCATGTAGTGAAAGGCCATTATCGGTGCCGACAGGGCATGACCGACATCGATTCCGATAAAGCGGAACCTTTCTTCTTCCGGAAGGGCCAGATACTGTTCCCGGAGAATCCGGAAGCTTTCCATCTGATCGTTTGTATACGCGGCGCTGGAGCTTACCATCTCTATGAGCCGGCGGGGAATTGATTCGTCCCCGGTCTTGAGGTATGTATCAAGGAGATATCCTTCCGCGACCCCTTTTTCACTTACGTAAGCGGTAACGCTGAACCGGTCAATAAAATAGGGAAAGAGCCGGTGGAGGACAACAAAGTTTCCCGCACAGGCGTGCTTCTCTCCGATAAAGATAACTCTTTTGGTTCCGGTATAGGGCGAGTAAACGGCGTCTAAAGCGGTGTAAAGGTCTTCGGTGTCTCCCGCGGGAAGACCCGAAAGTATGGTACTTTCGGTGATGGGAAGGGGCACAGCATTTTCTTTTATGTATGAGTCAGCCTGTTTGCTCCTGGGAAGATTCACGGAGGAACAGGATGCCGTTATAAAAATAACTGCCGTAACGGCGGTAAACAGAATAATTATTTTTGTAATTCTTTTTTTCAATTTATTCTCCTGTCGGTGAAAATATTTTATGAATGTGAAGCATATATTGCCGGATCAGTTTGGTCAATCGGCGCTGAATGCAGGAAATGATCAAATTTTATCAGATATTGTCATTGTGGAAGCTCGAATACGGGGGTTACAATCACCTATCAGTAACAAATACAGGAAGGGACATATTGGCAAAAAAACTATCCGGAATACGGATAAAAAGCAACATTGAACTTTTTCTTCTGACAGCACCGGCCCTAATTGTAGTAATTGTTTACTACTACCTTCCCATGTTCGGTATCGTTATCGCGTTTAAAGACTATAAACCGATGATGGGAATTCTCGGCAGTCCCTGGAACGGCTTTAAGAATTTTGAGTTTTTTTTCCGGTCATCCCAGGCTTGGCTTTCCGTAAGAAACACTCTCCTCTATAATACCGTGTTTATTGTGCTTACGGCTGTTGTGGCCGTTACATTCGCGATCATGCTGTATGAATTAAAATCAAAGCTGGCTGTAAAGTTTTATCAGACCATTTTCTTTTTTCCCTACTTCCTGTCCTGGGTCGTTGTGGCCATAATGCTCTACACGTTTCTTAACGAAGAGTTCGGCATCTTAAACAGACTGCTGACCATTATTGGTTTCGACCGAGCCCGCTGGTACACGGAGCCTGGATACTGGCCCTTTATTTTGACCTTTATGGCGCTTTGGAAGCGGGTAGGGTATTCGATGATTATTTATTATGCCGGACTCATGGGGATTGATCCTCAGCTTTACGAATCTGCTACCATAGACGGCGCGAATAAGTGGCAGTGTACCTTTAAGATCACTCTTCCAATGCTCGCCTCGGTTATTGTTATCCTTATGATCCTGAGCATCGGCCATATCTTCTACGCCGATTTCGGTTTGTTCTATCAGCTGCCGCTCCAGAGCGGAATGCTTTTTTCAACAACAGATGTTATTAACTATTTTACCTACCGTGCTCTTATTGAGGTGCAGGATTACGGCATGGCCGCGGCAGTGGGATTCTTTCAGTCAATTATGGGATTTGTAATGATTCTCGCTGCCAACTGGACCGCCCGGAAAATCTCCCAGGGTGAACACGGCTTATTTTAAGGAGCGTTTAAAGAAATGGTGGAGTCACGTAGATCTTATATTACCAGTAGAATCGTATTTCACACGGTACTTGCGTTTTTCGCGCTGCTCTGCGTCATACCGATCATTTCGGTTGTGTCGATTTCATTCAGCAGCGGAACCAGCCTGCATCTTGAAGGATTTACCCTGCTCCCCAAAAATGTTGATTTAACGGCTTATAGATACATATTCAAGAAACCGTACCAGCTTATAAACGCGTATATTATTTCGATTGAGGTAACCGTCCTGGGAACGGTTATTGGAGTTTCCCTTATGGCGCTTCTTGCCTATCCCCTCTCCCGGAGAGATTTTCGGCTTGGCGGTATAATCACATTTATTGTTTTTTTTACCATGCTTTTTCGGGGAGGATTGGTACCTACCTACATTTTGGTAACACGGATTTTACGGCTTCGGAACACGATATGGGCACAGATACTGCCCTTGCTTGTCACAGGATGGCATGTATTTCTGCTTAGAACTTATTTTAAAACAGTTCCGTTTGAACTGATTGAGGCAAGTAAAATAGAAGGGGCCAGCGAATTCAGGATCTTTATTAAAGTCATTGCGCCGCTTACGAAACCGGGTATCGCCACGGTCAGTCTGCTCCTGTGTCTCGGGTACTGGAATTCCTGGTTTCCGGCCCTTCTCTATATCGATGATTCGACTAAAGTTCCCCTGCAGTTCTGGATGATGCGGGTAATGGACAACATCAATTTTCTCCTGTCTCTGGATACAATAAGTGTGGATTTCGGGCTTGAGGACATCCCCACGGAATCCGCGAGAATGGCGATGGCGGTACTCGCGGCAGGTCCGATGCTGTTCATTTTTCCATTCTTTCAAAAATATTTTGCCCGGGGGATTCGGATCGGAGCTATCAAAGGCTGAAAAAACCGTGCCGCGGGCACGGAAAAATTATAGGAGGTTTTTATGAATAAAAGACTACTCTTAATGGGTTTTCTTATCTGCCTGGTAATTCCGTTTATATGGGCAGGAGGAGAGGGTGAATCGGCAAGCGGTGAGGAAAAGACCGCTACCCTGGTTTGGTATCTGCCGGGCGGCGCGAACTATCCCTATGATCCTCAAGCGGAAAAAGCGGTCTATGAAAAGGCCAGTGAAATGACAAAGGAAGCGTTCAACGCTGTGCTGGATGTGCGGGTTCTCGGTACATTCTCCGATTATAATAAAAAGATGCCGGTAATAATGGCTTCCGGAGAAGAATTCGACCTTGCCTGGGCGGCTAACTGGTCAAACGACTTTTATAAAGCAGCTCATGACGGAATGTTCGCTCCTCTTCAGGATCTTCTCCCTGAATACGCGCCTACTGTGTATGAGAATAATCTTGCCGCGGCTCCTGATCTAACGGTGAATGGTAATTTGTACGGAGTCACCTGTCAGGCGGTGATCGCGAAAGGAACCAGGGTCAGCGCGAGAAAGGACTTGATTGACCGGTTTGGATGGGAACCTCAGACTGTGGATGATCCTAAGGAACTCGAACCCATGCTCAGCGATGTGGCGGAGAATGAACCCTCCATGTACACGATAAGCACCCGAAAAGGGATTATGTTCTGGCTTGCCGGAGCAATGAAATACGCTGATGTGGGAGTGCTGAATGCGCTTCTTGCCGTCAAATATGATGATCCGGAAATGAAAGTAGTAAACAGGTATGATCAGGAAGATTTCAAACAGGTTCTCGGATATTTGCGGGACTGGTATCAGGATGGACTCATACCGGCGGACGCGGTGACCATGAAAGAGGATCAAAAAAAGAGCCTGGAAACAAACGGAAAAGCCGGTATTATCCTGCATAATTCGTATGATCCAACCATTCCTTTGGAAGTGAGAGGCGGACAGGATTATCATAATTTCCTGATGGGTGATTCATACATCATGCCCGGAATAGCGGTCAGCACGGTACAGACAATCGGATACAACTCGAAAAATAAGGAAAAAGCAGCACAGCTCCTCGAGCTGATTGCCACGGACAGTGATTTTTACAATCTTATCTCCTTTGGTAATGAAGGTGAAAATTACGAAAAACTGGAACCGAACAGGATTAAGTTCAAACCGGAGGGCGGTTATTCACAGCGGAGCGGCTGGATATACGGTCTCCAGTGGTACGGCTATCTTCTGGAACACGATCCGCCGGACAGAGATGAAGCCTGGAAGGAATGGAACAGCAGCGCGTATGCTCCGTATATCCTGGGATTTGTGGCAAATCAGGATCCGGTTAAGACCCAGATTGCCAACTGTTCTTCCGTCGCGCAGCAGTACCGCATGCCTATCGATGTAGGCGCTGTTGGTCCGGAGGTTCTGGAAAAATTTAACAACGAATTGAAGAAAGCAGGCATCGACGAAATCATAGCGGAACTGCAATCTCAAATCGATGCCTGGGCGGAATCGAAGTAAATTGGCCTTGCTCCGATAACGCGCTATTTTCTGCCGGCTGCAGAACCTGCGGCCGGCAGGTTTTTAGTATATAATAGATCCGGAAGGTGATGAAACACATAAGACTCAAGTTTTTACGGATTTACCTTATTGCCGCGTGCATCCCGATTTTCTTTTCAGCGTTAGTGAATTACGGAATCTTTCAGAGCTCTTTAGAGAACGGAATCCGGAAGCTTACAGCAAACTCCCTCAAGCAGATCAGCGGCAATGTGGAAAAAAAGCTTGAAAATGTTCAGATCTACATGGATTTTATTTGGAAATCTCCTCAAATCACTGAACTATTAAGAAATACCGATTTCTCCTCGAAAAATATCGATACGTATCATTCAATCATGACTCATATAGACGATATCCTGGATATCTTGATTATGGAGCGGCACAAAATAGAGTTGATCGTCTATTACACGGAAGACAGGGGGCATTATGCTCATGACTGGTTCTTCGAAGATCTGGAAGGCTACTTTGATGACCCGGATATCTTCAGGCAGCTTAAGGAAGCCCGGGGAAAAATCCTTTGGATGGGGGAACGGCCGAACCCGAGAGATGAGAATGTTCTGTTCGAGACTTCCTATGTCCTGGGTAAAATGCTCAAAGATGTAAGTTTTAAAAATGATTATGACGAGTACGGATATCTTTTCTTTTTTCTCCGGAAAGATTTTTTTGATGAAATTCTTACCAGTTCCGACGATTCCGTTGTTTTGCTCGAGTCGCCCGAGGGAACTGTTCCGGATGACTATGGTCATCTTATGCCGACGCTTCATGAAATGGATGAAAGACAGGTAAATGTTGACGGTAAGAAATTTTATGCTGAGCAAACTTCATTCCTGAAAGGAAGCTGGAATGTATATAAACTAATTCCTTATAAATCGTATATGCAGAATACCTATTTCGTCGGTTTGGTGGTTTTGGTAACCCTCTTTTCGCTGATACTTCTTGAGATGATGCTTTCCATTTACGTCACCAGAAGAATTACCCGGCCTATTCTCAAGTTGTACGCGGGGATGAAAAAAGTAGGCGAGAATAACCTTAAGGTCAAGGTGGAAGCGGATTCCGATGATGAAATAGGAAGGATCTGTAAAACATTTAACGCCATGGTGGATGATCTGAATCGGCTCTTTAAACTGGCCGTTCATGAAGAACGGGAAAAACAGCGGGCTAAAATTACGGCCTTACAGTATCAAATTAACCCCCACTTCCTTTACAATACCTTAGCAGCTATCCGGCTGTCTGCAATAGAGGAAAGGGCGGACAAATCATCGGAGATGCTTCTGCACTTGTCCCGTGTTCTCAGAAAGACTGTGTCCCGGGATTCTCATCTCGTTTCTTTCAGTGATGAGCGTGATGTGCTGATGGATTTCATTGAACTGATCAAGCATCGGTATTTAGACGCCATCGACTTTACTGTCAGCCTTCCTGATGAAATCCTTCGCTATAGTGTTCCCTCTCTCTTACTTCAGCCCCTGGTAGAGAACGCGATTAACCATGGTCTGCATGAAAAGATCAACCGGGGAGATTATGCTGTTATCAAAATAAACGGCATCCTTAAGGAAGACAAATTAATTATTTCCGTATTTGATAACGGTATCGGAATGAACGAAGAAAATATCGGTCAAGTGCTTTCTGGTACCGTCAAATCCGGTACTCACATCGGGATTCGGAACATATCCGAAAGGATACAGTATAATTTTGGGGAAGATTCAGGCATTTACATTAAAAGCGAACCCGGTCTCTACACGGAGATTGAGATACGCATCACCGCGGTTCCGCATAAAGAAGGTGTTTATGTACAGAGTGATGATAGTTGATGATGAGCCCTACATTCGAAAAGGGCTTAAAAACATACTGAATTGGGAGCAAGCCGGTTTCCGTATCACTTCAGAGGCCCATGACGGCAGTGATGCTTTTGAAAAATTAAATGACCGGTCTGTCGATGTTATCATCACCGACATCCGAATGCCCAACATTGACGGGATCGGTCTGATTAAGAAAGTTTCAAATATATATCCCGGAATTAAATTTATCGTCTTGAGCGCGTATGACGATTTCCGGTATGTAAAAGAGGCGTTCAAACTCGGTGTGACCGATTATGTATTGAAGTCGGAGATGACGGGAGAGCAGTTCCGCAGGATGCTCACCGAATTTGAACAGGATTTCAGGATGGACCGGCTTCGCTCTCAAGCTGTCCGGGAAAATATTTTCAGCCGGTATGTTCAAAACGGCGAGAATGTATCAGGGGAGGATGAACAATTTCTTCGGAAGACCGGTTTCCTCACCGGAAATGTAAAGATTGGAGTTGTGGCTATCAGGATCTGCACGAATCAGAACATCAACTTACAGGATATATTATCCCTTTTTTATAAGATTGGTGATGAAGGAGAGCAAAAAAAAAGAACGTGTTTATATTTTAAAGGATGTTTTCTGATTTTTCATAATTTCGGGCCGGACGCGGAATGGAATACAGGGGATAGGATTTTTACCAGGTTTTTTAAAGACGCGGCGGAGAAGATCAATACGGAGTATCAGAAAGAAATAATCGGAGGCTGGTGTATGAACGAGTCTGAAGAGCTGATGCTGCGTTCCCCCGTGCAAAGAGCTATAGAGGGTATGGAAAATTGCTTTGATAAAGGACGGGGTAAGTTGTTCTCTTACAAGCAATTAAGAACAGCTTGTCCGGGCAGATCCGTTCAGATACAGGAACGCCTTACTAAATTAGAGGAGCTTTTAAAGGAACAGAAAGTTTCACAGGACCGTTTTGATGAATTCGCGGTATCCGGTATAGCTTATTCAGATATCCCTCCGGCGGTAAGACGAAATCTCTTCTCCTCATATCTGGATCTTATCGAGGTATATATCAATCAATCTCGATTTCTAGGGTTTGAAAAAATCGGTGAGGAAATCAGGGACTTTCGATCTAAAAGTGAGCAGTTCGGAACAGCCGCCGATTACGATAAATTCCTGCGGGATCTTTTTCTCCGGCTTGATCAGGGGGTCTGCGGAAAGAGTCTTTTGGTAAAAAAGGCGGTAAGTTTTCTGCATAACAACTATTGCAGGCCAATTTCCGTCGATGATATCGCAAGGAAAGCCGGGGTTACCGCCAATCATCTAACCAGAATATTTTCAATGGAAACAGGATACTCCCCAACCCAGTATCTCCGGGAGCTTCGTCTAAACCGGGCCGTTTCTCTGCTGCAGAATACTGATATGAAAATCTCTGGTGTTGCCCGATCCGTAGGATATGAAAATGTGGAACATTTCAGCAGGGTGTTTAAGAGAAAGTACGGTATAAGTCCTAAGCGCTATAGTACCTAGGGTATAAAGTCCTTTACATTTCAGAAATCTTCTACTGTAGGGGCCGTCTATGTTAGAATAGTTCCTATGAAAATAGACCGGCTGCTCTCTATTGTTATCATTCTGCTGAACCGAGACCTGGTGAGGGCCAGGGAACTATCTGACCGGTTCGGTGTTTCGATACGTACTATTCAGCGGGATATGGAAAGTCTTCAGGACGCGGGTATTCCCGTGATGACCATTCAGGGGCCGAACGGCGGATACGGAATCATGGAGAATTGGAGGCTGGACCGGCAGGTTATCTCCATGGATAATCTGTTCTATATTCTGACGTCATTGCAGAGCATAGCTGACGCTCTTCCGGATGCCCGGTTAGATGATACATTAGAAAAGGTTAAAACCATTCTTCCCCAAGATCAAGAAAAGGAATTTGCCAGACGGCAGGAACGTCTTCATGTGGATTTTAGCCTTCTAGGCGGCAAGACCAGGGAGCGTTCCGTAATAAGCCTTTTAGAGAAAGCCATCGAAGAGAACAGACTCATCAAGTTTCAGTATACTGATAACCGGCTGCAGTCAACGGAACGGACGGTAGAACCTATGACCCTGGTTTTTAAATGGCGGAGCTGGTATCTATTCGCCTTCTGTAAACTGCGGATGGATTTTCGTCTCTTCAGGATCAGCCGGATACGGGATCCTGAAATTCTCGCGAAAGCTTTTATCCGCCGGAAGGCCGATCTGGATTCTTATCTGCAGGATATTAACACTAAAGCCGGCATTAAGACTGTTTCACTGCTCCTTAAGTTTGATTCCAGGATTGCTTCGGTTGCTGAGGATGTTTTCGCTGAAGATGTTTATGAACGGTTTGATGACGGGACCCTGATCGTGAAGACCGAAATGCCGGAGGACGGCTGGCTCTATGGTTTCCTCTTAAGTTTCGGCAGTTTTCTGGAAGTGCTGGAACCCGACCGCCTAAGAAAAGTTTTAAAAGAGGAAGGGGACAAAATTTCCGACCTTTATTCGAAGTCTGTCCCTACCAGCTGAATGGCCGGTTTAGATCAATAACCCGTTCAGCCGGTTTATACCAGCCCTGGGGAGCATAATCCGACGTATGCAGATAACACTCAACCGTTACCTTATCCGATCCGGGGGTAAATGTAAGCCGGCGGCTTATGGGAAGGGTGGTTTTCCCCGCGTGATATTTCGATAATGAAGCCGCGTTTATAAACCAGGCGCCCCACTTCTTTTCGATATGGCTCCGTCCTCCAGTGGTATCATCGGGATTTGTATGGGTGTGCCCGCCCAGCCAAATACTAAGCAGACCGGAATTTTCCGCGAGAAATTTATCAAAATCCCCGGCATTCGGACGTCCCCCGACAAAATAGAGGTATGAGGCGCCTTCCGGTCCCCCGTCGGGAAAATAGCCGTGGTAATGGCCGATCCATGAATCTTTCTCCTTCCGGAACCCTTCCCACGGTCCTGACGCAACAGTTGTTTCCCGGAGCATATGATGATGCGCCGCGATATTTATGCCGTCTTTGTTTTCATACAGCTGCTCCTTCCACCAACGGAAGGTCTCATCGGAAACTGCTCCGGCCGGATATCCTCCCCGTTCTCCCCGGCCCACGGGAGGACCGCTGTCATTCCGGTCACCCATCAGCAGGAACCGGATGTTACCCGCCTGAAACCAGTAGCGTTCCCAATTACCGTGAATTGGAAAGGAACGGCGGGCCGCATTTACTTCGCTATAGGGGGTATAGAGTCCTTCCGGATCCAGCCACTTCCGGAACCACCACTGCGTTTCTTCTTCCGGCCCCGACGCGTCGTGGTTTCCCAATAAATCATACACATCTTCTCTTTTATGTTTCCGCAAAGCTCTGTATTGGCGGACAACCTCCTGACCTTCATCATCCTCGGGAAAACCTTGATTTCCGGAAAAATCACCCAAGTTTATGGCCGCGTCCCACTCGAAGGGGGGACCGCCTTCTTCTCCGCCGAATTCCGACTGACGGATGGCTTCGGCAAGACTCTCCCGGCCGCCCCGTTTAAGGTCGGTTCCGACATGGGAACAGCCGAATACCCAAAGGCGGAACGGTTTCATGTTCGATTCTGCTTTTTTCATTATGCTTCCCTCTGCTTGTATAGTACTGCAGGTTTATTATACAGATGAACCTTCGACTCTTCCAGAGGATTCAAAATAAAACCCGTATCACCTATGGTATTTTTCATTGAAATCAAAAAAAAATTCTATTTACGACATACAGGTGTCGTCGTACCATTGGTAAACTCCGGAAAACAATAAACGGAGGATTTTATGAAAATCAAAAAGAGAAAACCGAAAAACACACTTGCCGTGAATGCTTTATGTTCAGTTGAAGAACTGCCGATGGTCCTCGGCGAATCCTACGGACGGATAATGCAGGTCATGAAAGAAAAAAAGACATTTCCTTCCGGTGCTCCCTTTGTCATCTACAAAAATGATGACATGCAGGCGCTGGACTTGGAAATAGGGTTCCCGGTGATGAAAAGAGTTGAAGGGAACGGTGAAGTAAAAGCGGGGATCTTACCCGGCGGAGTCTGCGCGGTTGCGCGGCACAAGGGACCGTATAGCACAATCGAAAAAACATATGAAAACCTAACCGCCTTCATTAAAGAAAAGGGAAAGAATCCATCGGGAATCTGCTACGAAGTCTATCTGAATGATCCCGAAAAAACAAAACCGGAGAAATTAAAAACCGACGTCGTGTTTACTCTGGACGCGTGAGGTGCGTTCCTCGCGTTGCTGCGGTACGCACCTTTGGCGAGCAATGAGCGGAGCGAATGACCAGCCTCTGGATGAGTAAAAAATGAGGGGCGGCTGCCGTTGGCGGGCGGTTGTTGAGCTGGTCCGTGAAGGAAAGAATCCGGAAGAAAGAATAGATCAATCGGTCAAAAAGACTCTCTATTACAAATTCCGACTTGGTCTTTTCGAGAATAGATATACTGCTCAGCCGGCTGCCGATTCCGGACCTGTGCTCCCCCTGGCTGCTCCTGAACGCATTTTTGTGACCGGAACCAACGCGGATAATCAGACCATCCTGGGGGACTGGGCCATGAAACAGTCTGACGAAAATGTTGTAACCGTCCTGCGGGGAATTCGGGAAGCAGCTCCTGCCGGATCACAAATTGATTATCTGGATATCGGAAGCGGCTTTTAGATCCCGGCAATTATTGAAGCCTGGGAACCGGGAATGAACGGGCGGGGTTCGAACCTATCCCGGGATGCTGGGCAACGTGTTCCTCCGCAAATAGGGCGGCACTGCTATGAGAATGGCGAACGCGTACAAAAACACTCTCATAGAACAGAATATATTTTATGATCAGGATTCGGTGGTAAGTGTTGTGCCGCCGAGTTCCGGCAGGAAAATGGGGAATACCTCCCTGGTAAGCTCCATTATTTTTCTGTGTTCCCGCGCCGATTTAAATTCGGTGTAGGTCATCACCATGTCCTTAACCCAGTCCGGATCAAGGGCCATACCGAAGAGCAGGTTTTCGTGTCCTGTTAGCCGGTGCATCAGCTCGAAAGGACCGAACGCGTCATTAGAAAAGTTCAGACCCCGGCCCATGGAAGTTTCCCGTTTCTGACGGTATTCATCAAAGGGGATCCGTGACTCGTCCAGAACAGACAGTGCCGGTTTCGCGAACTCATCCCATGTTTCCCGGTCTTTCACCTTAAAATCTATGTGTTCGGGAGTACTGGCGTGATGTTTATGGGTACGGAGGGTGAATGAGGAATCCTTGCTTGGATCAGAGCCGGCTTATATCCTTGCATGCAAAGATCCCAAGTACCTTCCTCTCTATACCTGGTTCATTAAAACGGCGGAAGAAGACGCCCTGGACCACGAAATGCTTCAAGGGGAAGGGCTCACGGGTTTGATTGACCGGTATAAGATGCCTTGAATCAAAAGAGCTGGCTGAGTACATCGGCGAGCATGACGCGTATGAAAGCTTCCGCTCCATTATCGAAGAAGAATTTTTGGAAGGGGGCTATATACCGAAGAGAGTTTCAAGGAATATTTTGACGCGGATTTTGAAATGATTTTCCGGAATTTGGCGCCGGATGACTACATATTGTTGGAAATTGATGGAAAACACATTGCCATGACCGGGAGAGCTCCCCTTCCCGGGGAGGAATTTGAACTTATCCTTTATAAAAGAGGCGCAATTATCGATAAAAGAGTAACCTCCGGATCCGATTACTTGGTTTACCCCTCAAGCGGTGCAAGGACGGAAAAAGTGATAAAGGCGGAAGAAACGGGCACGCGAATCATTACCTATGATGAACTGTTCAGTCTTCCGGCTTACCATAACATGGTGGAAAAAAAGCAGAATGAATTCTATAAGGCTGTCCGGGAATCAACCGAAAAAGACAAGCAAATCATTCTCCAGCTTTTAGCCGGTGATTACGCGGATCAGTCCACGGAAAAACTGCGATACATCCTGGACAATCATCCTCCTGAAAAAAAAGAGGGGACACCCTGTGCTTTTGCCGCGGTCCGGAACAAAGCCGGATCTTCCGTCGTGCAGAATACAATAAGGAACCTTGAACTGCTTTCGGAATACGGTTTTAATTTTGCCGGTACCGCCGGCTTGACCGCGACGCCGCTCCACGCGGCTTGTGATGAATACGACTACAGTCTTGAACTCGTCGAAACTCTCCTCCGGATAGGTCTTAATCCCGATAATTCCGATGACCGGAATCGAACACCATTGAGTATTGCTGCCGGCACCCGGGACAGAGATTTTTATAAAGTAAAAGATAGTTTTAATAAAAATATTGATTTTATCGTTGACTGGAACGAACCGGGTGTGGAAAAGTATAGATATTGCAGGTACGACAGCGATAGAAACCGAATTAAAGATCATTCTTACCAGAAAGCATTTGACCTTGTTAAGCTAATCGTAGAATCAGGTAAAGCTGAACTGGACTTTGAGAAGCAGGAGACTTCGGGATTGCAGTCTCCGCTGATGCAGGCTGCCTGGACGGGGAACTGGCAGATCATTGACTATCTTCTGGATGTGGCGAAACCGAACACATTGTCCGGTCATACCACCGGACGTAATGATCCTTTCCCCTGCTGGATGGTTCGGTGCAACCCGGAAGAGTTTAACCTCCGGGTTTTTAAGAAGGCTTTCGAAAAAGGAGTGCATCCTGAGCAGTGTGATAATTACGGACGGAATATTCTGTTTTATCTGATCTGGCGCGGCAGAAATTGTAATCCTGAAGCTATCGCGTACCTGATCGGCCGGGGCGGGAATCCGTTCAGGGAAGATGTAAACGATGAATCCTGTGCCCGGGAATTGGCAACTTGGGACAAGGCGCGGCGTGATCAATTGTCATTAAGACCGATCACGGAAAGAATACGATCAGGAAGGTATTTGAATGAAAGAGGACGAGGTAATGGAAAACAATGTATTCCGGTGTATCGGACATGACCTAAAAATCCCCGACATCGTTGATTCCGAGGGGGTCTATGTTATTGATAAAAACGGCAAGAAATACATGGACTTGGAGTCAGGGGTATGGTGTGTCTCAATCGGGCATAAAAATAAATCGGTGAATCAGGCCGTAATGCGGCAGCTTAATTCTGTGATACATTCTGGGTTTACGTACTCCAGCAGTATTCTAGAATCCTCCGCCCGGAAGCTGCTTGGTGCGGTAGGTTTCCGCGGCGGGCAGTGCGTTTTCCTCTGTTCGGGAAGCGAGGCTATCGAAATTACCCGTCAGATATCGAAGCACCTAACCGGGAATGATATATCCATGACACTCCATGACTCCTATCTCGGTTCATACAGTTCCGTCCGAAACCGAAGCACCGGTTGGTACTTGTTTGACTGGACATCCTGCGGAAGCTGCTGCTCGGAGAAGGGGTGTACAAAGGACTGTGCTCTGATTCAGAATATTCCCGGGAATGTCTCCGAATTTGTCTTTGAGCCCGGAAGCTCATCCGGTTTTGTAAGATTTCCGCCGGCTTCTCTTATCCGCGTTATAGCCGAAAAGGTGCGGGAAAACGGGGGAAAAATCGTGGTGAATGAAGTGACCACGGGGACAGGACGAACCGGAAAATGGTTCGGTTTCCATCATTACGATATTGTTCCGGATATGGTTGCTGTGGGAAAAGGGATCGGAAACGGATATCCGGTAAGTGCCGCGGCGCTGAGCAGCGGGATGAAGCAGGAACTCGCGGAAAGCGGGTTCCGGTACTCCCAGTCCCATCAGAATGATCCGTTAGGCGCCGCTGTAGTAGAGACGGTAATCAGCTATATTGATGAACACGATCTCGTTCCGGAGTCTGCCCGGAAAGGGGAATATTTATTGAAGAGATTGTCAGCCCTAAAAGATGACAAAATAATGATTGATGTCCGCGGCCGGGGGTTATTAATAGCGGTTGATATTTGTGATCCGCGAACAGCTGGTGAGATATATGACGCACTGATTGAAAGAGGATATATAATCGGCAACCGGGGGAGCACGTTCCGTATCGATCCGCCCCTTACGATCCACCAAAAAGAAATCGACAACTTTCTCGATGCCTTTCAAGCTGCGCTGCTAAGCACGCAGACCTAAGTGAAAAGGAGCAGACTCACCGCCATAACAGCCATACCCGCCACAAGACCCCCTATGGCGATGTGGTGTTCCCCATACTCTTCCGCGGTCGGGAGGAGTTCATCCAATGATATGTATATCATGATCCCGGCAACCGCGGCAAAAATGAGTCCGAAGGTGGCATCGGTGAAAATACTTCTCAAGACAAAATAACCTATAACAGCGCCAACAGGTTCAGCTAATCCTGAGAGAAAGGACAGCCAGAATGCCTGTTTTCTGCTTCCGGTGGCGTAATAAATCGGTGCCGAAACAGCGATTCCTTCAGGTATATTATGGATAGCGATTGCAATGGCAATACTGATACCTAAGGCCGGATCGGTCAATGCTCCCATAAAGGTGGCGAGACCTTCCGGGAAATTATGAATTCCCACAGCTAACGCCGAAAACATCCCCATTCGAAGAAGGTTTTTGTCGCTGGTTTTTGATTTTTTTAATTCCTCAATATTGCTGATTTCATGGGGATTTTCCGCGTTTGGAATGAGCTTATCGATAAGGGCAATAATTCCGATACCGATAAAAAAAGCGAGAACCGTTAACCGGTATCCGGTTTTACCTTCGTAATACGCAGTCAGCGAATCCTTTGCTTTGAAAAAGATTTCTACCAACGAAACGTAAATCATCACACCTGCTGAAAAGCCCAGAGAACCGGCCAAGAATTTCGGGTTGAACTTTCTGGAGAAAAAAGACATCAGACTCCCCACTCCGGTGGCCAGTCCCGCAAAGATAGTGAGTCCCAAGGCGAATAATATGTTTCCGGATTCCATACCGATATTATATAGATTTGCATTGTTTTGTCATCAGAAAAACGCGGGATTAATTTAAAACTATCTTGCTTGTACGGAGCGGGGAGATATAGTAAGGGATCGTCGGATATGCGCATTTCAATTGGTGGAGATGGAAAAATAGAGAGAAAAGAGAAGAGAGTAGACATCATCTTGATCCATCAGTAGTACAAACCAGGGCATGAAGGGAGTTAAAAGTCCTCTGGATGGATTATAGCAGACAGATTATAATAGACATTTAATAAGCAAAAGTTTATATGGATCCGTATAAAACGCTGAATTCGTAACTGTGGTGAGACATATTTTATTTATGGGAAAGAATTTAAGTATTAAAAAGGGTGGGTGTTTGTGTAAGTTATACGGCTAAAACGATGGAATGTGAGAAGTTATACGGGTCAGTATAATTAATGTTATACAAGGAGTCAGTGTGAAACCGCGCACCATAGATGTAGATGGCATTTCGACCTCAATTAGAGAAATGGGGTCAGATTACATAGTTGGCGATGATCCAGAAGAGGCAGGAATAAT
>CAYLLE010000073.1:0-17348 GCA_964384485.1 uncultured Spirochaetales bacterium
TGTAATAAAACAATTTATAAATTTTAATGCGAATGTGATCACCGGGAATTGCTGCGCCGGATCGGAATAACCGGCCGGCACGGTCCCGCTTATTTTTCAAGATCTTTCTGAATACCCGAAATATTATCCTTGCCTTTCTCGCTTTCATTTGAAACTTTCCGGTCTAGTTCGAGATCTGCTAAGTAACGGTTGAGTTTCAGGAAGCTGTCCTCCGGATGGTATCCCAATAGCTCCCTGGCTGATGTTGTATCCATTCTGTTGAAGACATTATCGGAAAGACCGTGCAGAATCGCGAATTGGAGATGCCGGTCATCAACACACAGTTTTAGGAGCTGATCTAAATCCCGCCGGGAGACGAACGCCCGTAACGTCTGGATGTTTTCGGTCTCCCTGGCTTTTTCCCTGGCTTTGAATCCGCCTATCCGCACGGCAATGGAAGGTAAATCATGCTGGGTCGCCATGAACCGGGCCATGGCTTCACCGAAACATTTCGAAACGCCGTAGAGATCACCCGGATTTACCGGCTCATCGGGATGAACCTGGTGCTCCCGGGGGTAGCCGGATACAGCGTGTATCGATGACGCGAACACAACCTTCCGGCACCCGGCGGACTTAGCCGCCACAAAGACAGAGTATGTCCCGGAAATATTGTTATGACTCACCGATTCCCAATCAGCTCGGGGCGACGGGTCAGCAGCCAGATGCACAACAGCGTCACATCCGGTAAAGGCTTCTTTTAACCGTTTTAGGTCGGTTATATCGGTCTTGACCACCTTGCCTACCCGGGGAAGATCATCTTCCGGCTCATCAGGATGGATAACTCCGACGGTATGGTATCCCCCGCCGGCAAATTCAATAAATGACCTTCCGATCCTGCCGGCGGCTCCAGTAACAGCCACAGTGATTTTTTCACCATTATAATCAATCGGAGTTTTCCGCAAAATGAATGACTCTCCCATGTTTACCCCCTTCTCTATATAAGGTGCGGGGAGAATCCTTCAGAGTCAAACTAGTAAACCGCTTTAAACAGATCCTGCTCGAGCTTACGGGCGGTTTTGCGGGAGGCTTCCGCCGCGAGTTTCTCAAACCCCTCACAAATCCGTTCCTCTGAAAGTTCGGAAAGTACTCCCGCCGTGATTACATTATCCACAGGATCAGCGAACCCGAAGAAGTAGGGACTGGCTTTTTCTTCGTGATGTATCCGGCGTCTCCAAACCAGCTCCCTGGACGCGTTATGATAGAGCCGGGCCATCAGTTTCATACGGAACTGTACGGTGCTCCCGGAATCAGCGAACAGTCCGTATTCTTCAATCTCCATATCCAGCAGGTACTCCGCGCTTCCTTCCGCCGGGAAAAGATCCAGAACCGAGATAAAACCTGAATAGACTTCGTTCTCCACTATTCCGGGTATATTTACATCGGACAACGCGTTCACCATCCGTTTCCGTACTTTTGCGGCTTCAGATGCCTTAAGGATATTTGTGCCGATGCTGAAAATTGAGCCGATCGGATCATTGATGTCAGCTTTTACGGAGAAATCTATATCCACTTCAGGCACCTCGGGTATCCGCATATTTTTTTCCAGGGTTTTCCCCTTAAACCGGTAGTGGTCAAGATTATTCACGGTGGTACAGCCGGCTGTTAATAATGCGATAACCGCTATTACCGGGATATAAACCTTCAGCTTCATGTTTGCCTCCTACCGTTTAAACAATAGTATCCACAAAAACTGTTACCGCCTATCATCTTTTACGGAATTTGTACCCGCGGAATCGGTAAACTGTATTATTATCGTCGCGGCAGCCGCGTTAGGCATAACCGGTTTTTGGACGGTTCCGCTGACCACAGACGGCGGGTATGTGATTACAGCAAATCCCGGTCAACTCCTTCTGTGATTGAGAAGAGGCAATAATTTCATATAATATATAAATTTATATCGGGTTGACCGGGATTTGCCGCATATTTTTTTCGCGGAAAAATGGCAATTTCCGGTGATCCCGATTTATGTAATTGCTTTTAATAAAACAATTTCTAAATTTTAATGCGAATGTGATCACCGGAAATTGCTGATGTGATTATGGGAATAGCCGATGACGGAACAGGATTCGGAAAACCCTATGCCGCGGAAGTTCAGACCCTGTAAATCAGAACCGTTCATTGGTGGAACAGCAGCTTGAAGGATCTATCGACTATCGAATACAATACCGAAAACGGAACCCGGATATCGGTTAATTTCCCCTACCCGGACGATTGCTAACCGGAAGGTTATCCGATAAACTATCCGTATGCAGAATATAATTCTCATCGACTACGAAAATATTCAGAAGATAGATCTTTCGGTGATCAGTCCCGATGAATACAGAATCCTGCTCTTTATAGGAAAATCACAGAACAAGATACCCTTCGAACTGGTAAAAGAAGCACAGAAGTTCGGAAAAAGCATAAACTGGATAAAAATCGAAGGCCAGGGCAACAATGCTTTGGATTTTCACATAGCCTACTATTTAGGGCTTATGTCTCAAACAAAAGTAAATGATAGATTCATAATACTCTCGAAAGACAAGGGATTCGATCCGCTTATCCGGTATATAAAAAATCAGGGTATTTCATGCAGAAGAATTAATAGCATTTTGGAGCTGTCTTCATCCAAGAACCAGGCACTGAAGGACAATAAAAAACTGGAAAAGGTAATCGCCAATCTTTCGAAAATTACAAAACAGAAGCGGCCCCGGAAGATGAGGACATTATATCAGCACGTTGATTCCCTCTTCAATAAAGAACTAAAAGAAAACGAGGTATCGGAAATTATTGACGCTCTCTTTGTCCAGGAAATGATCAGCGAACAGAACAACAAACTAACCTATCACTTTTAGGAAAGGATATTCTATGACGGAAAAATTGGCCTTATTGGGCGGAACTCCTATTGGAAAGCTTGAAATCCCGGCATGGCCTATTCACGGTCAGGAAGAGATCGATCTTCTAACCGAAGTAGTTAAATCGGGGGAATGGGGATTTCTCGGTCCGAAGGAACGGGAACTGGAGGAACAGTTCGCCCGGTTCTGCGGCACCCGGTACGCGGCAGCGGCAACCAACGGAACCCACACAATCCGGATGGCCCTGGAAGCATTGGGAATCGGTCCCGGCGATGAAGTGATTGTCCCCGGTCTTACCTGGCAGGCAACCGCCGCCGCGGCATTGGATGTGAATGCTGTACCGGTTCTTGTTGACATCGATCCTGAAACCTACACCATGGACCCGGAAGCCGCGGAAGCCGCGTTGTCTTCCCGTACCAAGGCGCTGATCCCGGTTCATCTCTACGGACGGATCTGCGACATGGACGCGGTAATGGAGATGGCCGAAAAGCATAAACTCACCGTAATTGAAGACTGTGCCCATCAGCACGGCTCGGTATGGAATGGTAAAAAAGTCGGTTCCATCGGAAATGTCGGGTCGTTCAGTCTTCAGGCATCTAAAGTTCTGAACGCCGGAGAAGGGGGCATCCTTACCACAAACGATCAGCATACAGCCGATCTGCTGCAGTCACTTAAAATCTGCGGAAGACCCATCCGGGAAGGGGCCCCCACAATACAGAGCGGGAATTACCGGATGACCGAATTCCAGGCCGCGGTTGCTCTGGCACAATTATCCAGGCTGGACGGGCAGAACCGGAAACGGGAGGAAAACGCCCGCTATCTGGAGGAAAACCTGAGAGGAATTGACGGACTTCGTCCTCTCAAGCGGGATCCGCGGATAACTTTTCAGGTGTACTACAACTGGACCATGAAATTTGATAGGACAATGTGGAACGGAGTCTCAAAAAACCTCTTCGTCAAAGCTCTCCAAGCGGAGTTGGAAGATTCAGTTGTCATTTCCGGAACTTATGAACCGCTCCACCGGTCTCCGCTGTACCGCCCCGATTCCAAGGCTACACACCGGATCTCGGAAATATACCGGAAAGCGGTAGCTCCCGAACGGTTCGAGCTGCCGGTTTGTGACCGGGCGTACGAAGAGGAGGCGGTAAACATGCTTCATACCGGACTGTTAGGTTCCAAGGAAACGTGCGACAAGTTCCTGGAAGCGGTTTGGAAAATCCGGAATAACGCGGAAGCCCTTAAAAAAAGCGCGGAATGAACGGGAATATACGATTTTTCGATGTGAACGTCCGGATCGGACGATCAAACAATCCGAAGGACAGTAAAGTTTGTGATATCGAAGAACTCATCGGCCACTTCGGGTATTACGGAATAGACAACGCCCTGATTTACCATCAGGAGGCGCTCCGTTCCTCCGCCGAAGGCAACAGTCTGCTCCTTACGGAACTCGAAGGAACCGGTTTCTACCCCTGCGGTGTTGCGGTACCGACAGCCGGTGAACTCGGATCGCCGGAACATTTTGTTAAAACGGCAATATCCCGGGGTATTAAAGTCTTCAGACTATTTCCCAGCGTCAATAATTTCACTTTTGCGCCGTTTACCCTCTCCGGACTTTTGGAGCAAACCGGAAGATACAGTATGCCGGTTCTTGTCGATTTTACCGATCCGAAAGATCCCATGCTTCCCTACACGACCTGGGACTTTTCTCCGGATTATCGTGCTGTTTATGAAACGGCCGTACAATTTCCGGATACTCCCTTCGTAATATTAATTCCGGGGATGCTCACCCATCGTGATCAGCTCGCCATCCTCTCAGCCGTACCAAACGTGTATCTCGAGTGTTCCTCCTTCGGATACCGGTACATCGAAGAGGTGTGCGGGCTGATCTCGGCGGACCGGCTGATTTTCGGTTCTCATACCCCCCACCTGGATCCCGGATTAGCCATATCCTATGTGATGTACGCTGAAATTTCCGATACCGAAAAACAGAAAATCGCCGGGGGCAATATTCAGCGGCTTATGGGGATTGAAGGATGAAAAGTGAAATACTCGAAGCTGTTAGAGCGGGAAAACCTCTGGACGGAGAAATGGTTATCGATTCTCACGCCCATCTCGGACCGAACAGCAGGAACTATACCCCGGATATATCACCGGAAGATGTTGTAGTGAACATGAAGCGGTTTGGAATAGATACGGCATGTGTGTGTTCCATGGAGCCGGGTATTTTTGGAGACCCGGCTCGGCAGAACAATTCCGTGGGACGGGCGGTCAAAGAATTTCCCGAATCATTCAAAGGGTATGCCGTACTCGGAATGAATTATCGGGAAGGTCTCCTGGATGAACTCATCCGGGCCGAGTTTCTCGGGCTGACTCTGGGACTCAAGCTGCATGTTTACCGGCAGGATTACGACATTACTGCTGACTATCTCGAACCGGTCTTCCGGCATTTAAACGAACGGCGCGCGCTCTGCCTGCACCATTTTTTCGGGAAGCCGGAAATTCTGGAGCAGCTTCTTTCAGCATATCCCGAGATCACTTTCATCGAAGGCCACTTTATGCATACCTATAATCATCTTGTAAAAAAATATGATAATCTGTACATAAACACATGCGCCTGCACCGAATTATACGGTATTGAAGAATTAGTAAATGAAATTGGATCTGAACGCGTCCTCTACGGTTCTGATCTAACGGCCATAGATCCTTCATTCGGAATCGGGCCGGTTGCCTTTTCCCGCATCAGTGATAAAGAAAAACGGAACATACTTGGTCTTAACATGCGAAAGCTTTTGGATAAAATCTATGATGTTTGACAAATTTTGAAAAAGCCTTAGAATTTAAGTCAAGAATAGATAACAATGATGAAAAAGATTGAAAACATATCCGAATATGAAGAAATATACGATCAGTTCAACGACATATTATTTATACACAATGGAGATGGCAGAATAACCTTTGCCAATGCAGCAGCCTTCCGTCAGTTGGGATATACCTTAAAAGATGTGCAGGAACTGAAATTTTCGGATTTACTGCCGAGTCCCTTCCTGGAAGAAGCTCAGGCGCGGACGGTAAAGCAGCACCGGGGAGAACCGGTGGAACAGCCCTGGAACGCCCGTATACGTACCAAGGACGGTAAAGAGATTTGGTATCAGCTCCACACCCGGCCGGTATATGATTCCGAAGGAAACCTACAAAAAGTATACGGGGTCGCGCGGAATATACAGACCCAGAAGGAGACTGAGGACCGGCTGCATTATTACATGAGGGAACTTGAACGGCTGGTGGAAATACGCACCCAGTCGGTGGAAGCGAGCAGGCAGCGGTTTCAGGAGCTGGCGGAACTCCTTCCCGATTCGGTGTTCGAAGTGGATACTGAGGGGAATCTGATGTTTGTTAATCAGTGGGCTCATGAGCAGTTCGGCTACACAAAAGAAGATTTCCTGAGCGGACTCAATATGATGCAGATGATTGTACCGGAGGACAGGGAAGCGGTAAAAGCCAGAATGGGACAGTTATTAGGCGGCACAACCCAGGGGCTGAACGAGTATACCTGTATCCGGAAGGACGGTTCCACCTTTCCCGCTATTATCCATTCCAATCCCATGCACCGTCAGGGGAAAATAACCGGTATCAGAGGATTCATAATCGACATAACCGACCGGAAGGAGTGGGAAAAACATCTGAAAAACTCGGAGAGGATGGAAGCTCTGGGAAGACTTTCCGGAGTGGTCTCCCACGATTTCAACAATCTCCTTATGGGAATACTGGGTCATGTTACCATGGCCATGGAAATGGTAGAGGCGGAAGATCCCCTTAGGGAACACCTGAATCATATAAAGGCCTACGTTAACACCGCCTCGGAACTAACCGCCAGGCTGATGGGGATTGCCAGGGGCGGTCAGCTTAAACTGGAAGAATTGAACCTTAACAGCAAGATCGAGAAAGAAGCATCCCTGTTCAGCGGTCATATTTCCGGGATAGCGGTAGCCTTGAATCTTAAGCCGGATCTTCCTCCTGTGTCGGCCGATCCGGTCCAGATAGAACAGGTGCTCCTGAACCTTTTCATGAACGCCCGGCAGGCCATGTTCCGGGATACGGGTGAAATTATCGTTACCACCGATCTCGGTTATTTAACCCGGAGACAGGGATCGCAGCTGGGACTTGAACCGGGCGATTATGTTGTTCTTACCGTGGCGGATAACGGCCGGGGGATGGAACCGGAAATCCTGGACCGGATATTCGAACCGTTTTTTACCACAAAAAAGGGGGGCCGGGGAAGCGGTCTCGGACTTTCTTCCGTTTACGGCATCATCAAAAACCATAACGGCCATATTGAAGTCAGGAGCA
Organism: uncultured Spirochaetales bacterium; assembly: GCA_964384485.1. Taxonomy (GTDB): domain Bacteria; phylum Spirochaetota; class Spirochaetia; order CAYLLE01; family CAYLLE01; genus CAYLLE01. Next base: position 7,221 of record CAYLLE010000073.1, read on the forward strand.
GTCTGGGCTCCGGTTCGGTTTTTACAATTTATCTCCCCTCGGCCGCCGGGATCACTCCGCCTGAAGACTCTCCCCGGACCTGAGATCAGCGAGTTTAGTTATGAGTTTGTAATATTCATCAAAAATGGGAGATGAAGAGAAGAATCAGGACAAATTCGTTTTCCTCATCGCCTGGAAATTGAAAGGGTTCCTCCGGAGCTACCTCATTCGGACCGACTTTAAAGTCCAGAACCGGTCGGAGTACCCTAACTCCCGGAACCAGTAATACACGGTATAGTATTGAAAGTAAATATTTAATACGGCAAGGATCGTGCCGTTCCTATTCAGTAAACGTTACTTTATCCCAGAATTTCCGTCCCCACTCACTCTGCCGGTCATCCCAATTCCGGGCTTCCCGGCTGAGGAGTTCTCTAAGCCCATTCAGTTCGTCCCGGTAGGAAGGGTCAGCCGAAAGATTCACCAGTTCCGCCGGATCCGATTCGAGGTCAAAGAGCTGGGTCTGCCGTTCATCCCCCACGGCGTATTCGATAAGCTTGCAGGATCCCCGTTTTACCGAACGCATAAACTCGGCGTAGGCCCCGAAAAGGTACTCCCGGGCCGTTTCTTTCTCTCCCTTCATCACCGGTAAAAAGCTTTCTCCTTCTACAGTACCGGGGACAGGAATTTCCAGGTAATCACAGAGGGTGGGAAAAATATCGAGCAGATAGAGATAAACATCGGAGGCGGCGCCTTCGGGTACTCCCGGTCCGGCCATAATGAGGGGGATTCTGACACTGTGGTCATACAGACTTTGTTTTCCCATCAGTCCATGGGAGCCTAGAGCTAAACCGTTGTCTCCGGTAACAATAAACAGCGTGTTATCAAGTTCACCGCGCTCCTTTACCGCGTCGATGATTCTGCCGATGCTGTGGTCTAAATGACTGATCATGGCGTAATATTCGGCGAGGTGCTGTTTTATCTCTTTTTCGGTCCTGGGAAAGGAGGCAAGTACCTCGTCCCGGATCTTTAGAGCCCCCGTGTCAAAAGGATGTCCTCCCGCGAAATTTTCCGGCAGGCTGATGGATTCGGGATCGTACATATCCCGGAACTTTTCCGGCATGGTCCGGGGATCGTGGGGAGCAAGAAAGGAGAAGTAGGTGAACCAGGGCTCCTCGCCGCTGTACTCGTTCAGAAAGGAAACACCCGAGTCGGTAATGGAATCGGTGGAATGCTTTCCCGCGTTGATATGGTCCGCTTCCCGGTACTCGACTTCCCGGGAATAAAAGAAATCCGCGATGTAGGGAATCCGGGAGGAGTACTTACCGGAAGGATCGAACCGGTACGCCGGGACATTCCAGTGGTCCGCCATTCCGCCGAAAAAGATCTCGTCTCCGCCGGAAAAGCTTCTGGCGTACGCTTCCCTTCCGTTGTGCCATTTGCCGCTTCCCCAGGTGTAATATCCGGCTCCGCGGAGGGTCTCTCCCAAAAGGGCATGCCCCCCGGGTACTGAAGCGCCTGCGTCTTCAAGGTGAAAAAGGGTCCGGCCGGTATGAATCATGGCCCTGCTGGGCATACATACCGCCCCGACCGATCCCCCCGGGATATGTGCCTGGGTAAACGACATGCCCCGGGAAACCAGGGAATCCAGAACAGGAGTCTTGATTTCAGGGTTCCCGAGAGCACCTATAGTATTAAAACGCTGATCATCTGTCAAAATAAAAACTATGTTCGGTTTTTTCATACATTCATCCCCATTTGCGGTTCATCGATATTTTCCTCAGTATGTTCATCAAGCGGAAAGAGTTTCGGCGCTGTTAAAAGTCCGTTCGGCCGGAGCTGATAGGTATAGGACCACTGGTTTCCGGAGGTCCGCCAGGAATTAGGACCGGCCCACCGAAGGGTAGGATCACTGTTGTGGAGCTGCCCGAAAGAGTTGTACCGGTTTCCGAATACGGTAATCTCAATGGTATGATCCCTTCCCTTGCTCATGTCCAGATCTACCGTATAAGGCGCCAACGCGATTTTCCCCGCCGGCTTCCCGTCCAGTGATACTGAAATAACCGGATTCCGGAACTTCGGGAGCTCAAGCCGGTACATCCCGGGTTTCCGGGAAACGGTATACCGGTACGTGATATTCCCGCCGTAAAAAGGGAATCCCTGGCATGTAAGGTCTCCCGGATAAACCGTTTCAGGCCGCGCTATTATCCGGGACCGGGCTCCCTCGACAGCAACCCCGAAATTACCCAGAAGATAACACCATTCCGGATTAGTCAGAGGTCCGTAGGGGAAAGATATTTCCAGGACAGATTCTCCCCGCTGTATGTCCGGCAGAGAAACAGTCTTGATCGCCTTGTCGGTGAACCAGCCGGTAATGTTGAGAGGTACCTGGCTGCCGTTTACGGTTAAAACTGCGCTTTCCGCCTGCTCCAGGGCCAGGTGGACCCCGGTCAGCTCTATTTCGGACCGGATCCTGAACCTGAGGGTAAGCCGGTGTCCCGCCCGGCCGTCATCTTTCTCTACCACCCAGGGCTGTGCCATCCGGGAATTGCGGGAGGGCCATGCCAGGAGTTTACGGAGCTTGGTATCGAGCCTGAGGATTTCTTCAGGACCTTCGAACCCTCCGCCGTCCATGGCGTACTCGGCTTGATCCAGGACCAGGACGTTCGGCTCCTCCAGGATTACCGGAACAGGATCAAGGAGGTAAAACGGACTGCCTTTGGGCCGGAGCATCATTTTCCGGCGGCCGCCGGATTTCAACGAGAAGGGACTTCCCGATTCCCTGATCCGGAGAAGGAGGCTGTCATGAGGATAGAGCCCGAAGTCCGCGGTAATCCATTCACCGTCCTGTTCGGTCCTGACAGCGTGAACCTCTCCGGTCATGGTGTCCCAGAGCTCCATCTTCCCCCGTCCCCTGACCCGGACCGTCAGGTTCCGTTCCTCCGGATTATCCGGATTCACCGGATGATAGGGCTGACAGATAAAAAGCCACCGGTCATTTTTCTCCTCCCGAAGCTGGTAGATAAGGTTATCCCCTTCGGCTCCCGAGCCGTCAGTGACCGATACATCCCGAAAGTCTTCCAGCTCCTTGAGCACCGCGGTTTCTGAAAACGGAATTCTGCGGGTCGGGATATCACCGGGCTCGCCGGAGGGTACAGCATCCATTAGGACCGGCGGAGCTTCCAGAAGAATTACCTGTCCCCCCTGCTCGGTGAACTTTTTAAGGAAATTGACGGTGCTTTTCCGGATGGTGATGAGAGGCGGAACAACAATTACCCGGTACTCCATCTCTCCGAACTTGCCGGGACTGCTTTCCCGGTAAAGATCGCTCACCAGGGACTCGCTGATGAAGTCGAAATCGATGTGACCGAACAGGAGCCACTCCGTAAGTTCTTCAAACCGCCGGTCCATCTCCCGCCGTTTCCGCCGGTTTCCCGATTCGGGACCCAGGAGGAGCCAGTAGGATTCCACGGGATGAATCACTCCGACCTTAACCGCGGGATTTCCCCGGGTCATGGCGCTGTTAACCCGGGCGAAATGGTCTTCTATCAATGGATATTCCCGGTACCACGGCGACTGATATGAAATCGAGGCGGGATAATCCCGCTTCGCTTCCCCGGCCATGGAGACCCAGCTTAAATGGTGCACTCTGACGGTGATTCCCAGCGCAGCCTGCCAGTCGCCTTGAAGCTTATGCCCCCGGAAATCAAAATCCCAATTAGTTACCCCGTAAAGCTCGCTCATCACTCCGGGACGTCCATACTGATGAGCCACGCTCTGGGCCTGTTTGGCAGTTCCGAACTCCCGGCGGTCGCAAAGCATGTCTATTCCCGGAAGCTGAAAGCTCCTGAGGGAGCGCATCACTTCCCCTACCGCCCGGCTCTGGCTGTCCAGGCTCTGTTCCGCCATCATATGCCCCGTCAGCATAATACCCCGGTTCCCGCACCACTGGCCCACCTGATCGGCGAAGGCTGACACGAACCGTTCGGAAACGTGGTCATGATACCGGTACCGTACAGCGGAATATTTCCCGCCGGTAAGATCCCAGAAGAGCTCCGGAAGCGCGTCCAGCAGATCAGAAGCGTAAGCCATCATGTAGGTCGCCGGAAGATCATCGGTAAAGGGAACAATCACATCGGTACGGTCCCAGGCTTTCGCCAGATTTTCTTTGTGCACAAACTGGGGTTCATCGGTAAAAATAGCGGGTATAACCTTCCCGAAGTAACCGCCGACCCGTTGGGCGTACCGTTCATGGGTCAGTTTGATAAATTCGGCAACCGCCTTCGGATTCAGAGTGTCGGCGTATGCCTGGTTGTTAAACCAGGGATTATCCCGGGCGGTCTCGAGTACGGCGTCCCAGATCACCCCGCCGGAATTATCCGGGTTTTCTCCTTCCTCGAGCCTGCGGTACGATTTAAGAAATCCATTCTCCAGAACTACCTGGTATGACGCGAGCAGGATCGGATCCACCCCTCCCGCGTTCACATCCGAGGCGTGGTATGTGCCGCTTTTTCCTTGAGATTCCCGGCAGGTCCACCGGAGGTGCCGGGCCCGGTAGGTATGGTCCTTGGTAAGAATCCCGCCGGCTGAACCCGAGGGCCACCGGTCTTCATCGTAGAGCCAGCAGAGCATCCCGTTCTCTTCGGCTTTCCGGGCACAGCTTTCCACAAGATTCATAAAGTAATCACTCAGGTACGGCACCGCCATACCGGACCGGCTGTGCATATGAAAACCGCCCAGACCCATCTCCTTCATGATGTCTATCTGCCGAAGAAGTTCATCTTCCTCCAGCAGGTTATTCCACGCCCAGAAAGGCGCCCCCCTGTATTCCGCTCCGGGATTCCGGAACACCGACTGATCAAGATGCTGAGTCTGCTTGTATAACATGGCTCCTCCTACAGGGTATTGTACCCGGGAGGATTGTGAGAGGCAATGATTAAAACGGGAAACCGGTCTGCGGAGATTCGGGAAAGCGTTTTTTCCGCGGCAGATTACTCATCCTACCGCAGCATAACCTGCCCGCCGGTTACCGGCAGCGCCTGGCCGGTCTCGTACTTCTGATCCACCAGATAAAGAACCGCCGTCATTACATCCTCGACGGAACAGCCCCGGTTCATGGGTACTTTGGCTTCGTAGTAGGCTTTTACATCCGCCACTGTCTCGGCCCCTTCTACCTTTCCGGCATCTAAATACTGCCGGAACAGTCCTTTTTCGGGATCGGACCAGAGGGGACCGTCAAAGAAATTGCCCGGACATACCGCGTTTACTTTGATATTGTCTTCTACCAATTCCAGGGCAAAACTCTGTACCAGCCCTATTCCGCCGAACTTGCTTCCGGCGTACGCGCCGTTTTTGTTGGAGCCTTCCAGTCCCGATTTCGAATTGATCTGGACGATATCGGTGTAGTACGGATACCCCGCCGCGGCTAAAAGTCCCCGGTTCTGCCGGGCCATTACGGGAGCAAAATGTTTGGCGCAGAGGAAGAAACCCGCATAGTTAACGCCGGTTACGAACTGGAAATCTTTATACGCCAGTTCTTTTACGCTTCCCGCTTTTAGTACGCCGGCGTTGCTGATCAGAAGATCGATTCCTCCGGCTTCTTCGGTGAGTGAGGTTACTGCTTCCCGGACCGATTCTTCGTCGGTTACATTCATTGCATAAGCCCGGGAAGTCACCCTTCCTTGCCGGCTGTTAATGTCGTCGGCCACTTTCGCCGCTCCCTCCACGTTCAGGTCGGCGAGAGCAACAAAAGCGCCCCCTTCCGCGAGACTCCTGGCGATCCCTTCACCGAACCCCTGAGCAGCCCCGGTTACCAGGCAGATCCGGTTCTCCACGAGCCGGTTCCGGTCCCTTTCCCGCCGGTCTTGAGCCGGCTGAAGGGGATCTTTTTCCCCTCCGGAAAGTACCCCGGCAATGTCATCCCAGTCCCGTCCGGTTATATACACATCTTCACTTCCGGTCAGGATTGCCCGGGGAAAACCGCCGCTTTCCGAGCCAAAAGTTTCCACCGCCCGAAGGAGCTGCTCCTCCAGGTTTCCTCCTTTAGGATCAAGCACAAGCACGGCGGAATCCGAATCGTTTAACGAACGGTAGAGTTCGCGGTTTTTCAGATAGCGGACCATACAGGGATTCATATTTTTTGCCGACATTCCCCGGATCAGGGGAGAAATTTCGGTAAAAGCAGCAGGATTCATAGGCAACTCCTTCAATTTTCTTCTATGCCCGATAAGGGTTTTCCCATTTTCGCGTAGAGCCCGATCCGTTCCGTTAATTCCATGGACCGGAAGGGGCTTTTCGCGCTGAAGAGCCCAAGGGAAGGACTCGCTTCATTCAGACGCTCGTGGGCGATTAATGCCCAGGTATTTTCAAAAAGATGCTCGAATTGAGGATCCAGAATTTCCGGACAGTTAAAGCTCTGGCGGGAGCTGTTTATGTCGACCCCGCTTATCTCCATCAGTGAATGCCGGGCGCAGAGTTCCTGTACCCGCTTGAGCTGATCCCGGGTATTCCTGGGAGGCATATAGGTCACTGCCCGGAAGCAGAGATTTTCAAGTTCCAGGAAGAGCTCTTCCAGGTAATCATCTTCAAACTTCTGGGCTTTTTTGTCGCCCGTAGGCGACTCGGTTACATCGCCGAGATACGCGTACGCCGGGATCGCTCCGATCATGTTCGCGAAATCTACTGCCTCGGAAACGCCGATGCATTCTTCGGTGTCCGGAGGAATAAAAAACTTTGAAGTGAACGTGCTTTTAAGGATACCCAGCAGATCGTACAGGTAATGGGGGTTTTCGGGCTCGGCAAGCCGTTCCTGAATTTGATCCGGGAGAGTAATGCCGAGTTTTCCGGTTACAAAGGCGGTCAATTCCGTCCCCTTTCCATAGGCGGCGGTAATTTTTTCGCAGAGAGCGAACAGAATATGACGCTCCGTTATGCTCCCTCCGGAAGCAGCCATGGAGTGCCGGTAAATATCATTGGTAAAATCAATTTTCCCGATTCCATATCCGGAAATAATTCCGTTCAGTTTCCCGGTCATCTCCCTGTTTCTGCGGTTTCGTGCTTCCTGGATCGGCCGGAGGAATGTTTCGACGTCGGAAATGCTTCCGGAAGGTACTCCGTGAAACACGATGTATCCGATATTCGGAAGATCCGGATTGTTCAAAGTCCGGTCCTCTAAAGCGGTACCGCTGAAGTTCACCCGGAGTTCACATCCCGCGGTGGAAGCAATACCTAAGATCCCGCATGCCTCCCGCATTTCCCGGGCCGCGGAAATTGAATCGTGGTCGATGCTGCCCACCGCGTCAAGCCCCGCCTTGCAGGCTGAATAGGCGGCAGCCGCCGGAGAGTACGGGCTGAATGAATAAAAGGTATGGACATGGTTATTCACCTCTCCCGAGTTTTTTTCCCGGGTGATTCCGGCATAGACGAGTTTCTTCAGATTATTAAGTCGCTGTTCCGGCTCAGGTACGTTGAGTTCTTTTATAGGATTCAAAATGATTTCCCCTGACTTGTTTTTGGAACCTTACCCGGAGCTAACGGGAAAGTCAACGCTTCTGTTCTTCCTCCCGTTTCTCCTCGGTCTGCTCCTGAACCCGCATTGCCCTTTCCTGATCTTCCACCGCCTGTTCATGATCCTGCTGTCCCCTGATATCTTCTTTCCGGCTCTCCAGATTGGTAAGGGTCTTTTCTCTGCCGTAGAGAATAAGACTGTCCCCCGCGCTGATCCTGGTTCCCCCGTGGGGCGTTCCGATATAAGTACCGTCCTTCCGCCGTATACCCATCAAATTTATCCCCTCCTCCTTCAGTTTCAGGTCCTTGAGCTTTTTGTCATCCAGCCAATCTCCTTCCCGCACCATAAGCACCGTAATTTCGTACTCTCCGGTTAAATTCAAAAGTTCGGTATAATCTTTGATCTTGAGTTTTGTGAACTTCCCGATAGCCCAATTGATGATCCTGACCAGGATCTTATCCAGCCATTTGCTCTTGGAAAGCAGCCAGAGCAGTAAAATGGATCCCAGGATGATAATCAGTCTGACATAGTTGTCCGGTTCGCCTTCCCTGGTATTCACGAATGTAAGCAGAAGAGAAGTAATAGCGGAGATGATACCCGCATTGCCGATCAGCATCAGGGCCATGACGATCCGCCTCCGGACCGGATGATTCACCACGTTTTCCGCTTCTCTGGTGGTGTAGCCCACCCCGGTAAATGATGACCGGGCCTGGAACTTGGCCGCGTCCTTAGCAAGACCGGTATGGATCAGCGCCTGCCCGGCGATTTTTGTGATTAAGAGCGACAGGGTCAGGATCACGAGCAAACTTATTAAAGAGGCCATATACCTTGAATTTAAAAGCAGGGCTCTGTACCGTCAAATTTGGCGAGACTTCTTTTATGCCTTCATACGGTAATCCTGTCCAATTATCGAACATATTATGCTATACTAGGACATAGACTGGATTGGAGCTGCAGTAATTGCCGGTCAATCTCTATACAGCATTTTTATCTATTTAATCGGAAAGGAGACAAAAAGCAGATGAGAAAGGTGATCCTTGTTGACGATGAACCGGGAGTAGTGGAGGGTCTCTCAGTCCTCATCAAATGGGAAGATTTCGGATTTGAAGTTGCGGGTACCGCGGAAGACGGACCTGAAGCTTTGGAGCTCATCAGAGAGGTAGCACCGGATTTAGTGGTAACCGATATCAGGATGCCGGAAATGGACGGTCTTGAGCTGATCAAGCAGGCTAAAAGCTGCTGCGCCGCCATTCCCCGGTTTCTAATTATAAGCGGTCACCGGGATTTCAACTACGCGAAAAAGGCGCTTACTCTGGGGGTGGATGATTATGTCCTCAAACCGGTCTACGAAGAAAACCTGACGGATGTTTTAAATACGATAATCCAGAAACTTGAGGAGGCTTCCTCGCTAATTGAAGAACCGGTGCGGCTAAATGAAATGCTGGACGGAACACTTGATCCCTCCAATGATCTTCTTACCCTTTGCGAGGAAGGATGTTTTCTCGTATGGGGAACTATCGACAATTTCTCTCTGCTTGAAAAAGAAGATATCGAATTATCCAAGGAACGGCTGGGCAGGTTTATGACCCGCATTTTGAAACTAGGAACTAATGTAGGGATAGCCGAGAATACGGTTGATTGCATCCGCACTGTGGTTTCTATACCCCAGCTCCAGAAGCTCTACGGGTCTCCTGAGGTGTATATGCAAAAACTCTCCTCAATAATATCTACCGTCCAGGGACCCACCTATTCCTTTATTTATTCTCCTGTGCTCTCCTGTTTATCGGAAATAAAGGTATGGTGGCAAAGAACTCCACGGCTGAGAGAATTGATCCTTTCTCTCGGACCGGGAGCAATTGTGAAAGCAGAGGAGCTCTGGAACAGGGGAGCTGATAACATCACCTATTTTAAATCGGGACAAATACTATTAGACAGCATCGCAAACGGCAACTTGGATAAAATTAAAAGCATCCTTTCAGAAAACGCGCGGTCCGCTATCGATATACCGTTAGAACCGGCTTTAGTCCTGAACTATGTTAAAAAGATGTGCTTCGAAATGTACCGGCTTGTGACCGAATTGAACGGTAATCCCGCCAACATTGATGAGCTGCTCCTCCTGTGCCGGAAAGACCTTAAATATGTGTGTATACGGACAATTTTTTCGATCCTTCAGGAATCGGCAGCGGCAACGGCCTCATATCTCCAGACCCTGGACAAGATCAGACCTTCCACAAGGATGCAGCATATAAAACAGGACTTAATGCAGTCCTTCACCCAGGACATCACCATCTCCGAACTTGCCCACCGCCACGGTATCAGTCCTGCCTATCTAGGCCAGCTCTTCCGGAAGGAGTACGGTGAATCTTTCAAGGACTACCGGAACCGTCTCCGGATAGAGGAAGCTGCCCGGCTGCTCCGGAAAACCGACCTCCGAATTTATGAGATAGCCCAGCGGGTGGGATATCAGAGCACCGATTATTTCGAACGCCGGTTCTCCGCGTTCTATGCCACTACGCCTTCAGCGTACCGGGCGGAAGTAGCAAAAAACACAAACTAATCCCCGGCTCGATCAAACATCCCGGGGCACCAGTACAGCAAATCCCGGTCAACTCCTTCTGTGATTAAGAAAAGGCCATAATTTCATA
>CAYLLE010000074.1:0-17292 GCA_964384485.1 uncultured Spirochaetales bacterium
GTCGCCCCCCACCACACGTGACGGTGCGTCCGGTTACTCATCTATTGGGGCAAGCTGAACGATCGCGTCTGCTCCACGACGGATAAGAAAAACCCCGCCCGGATACATTCGGCAGCGGGAACACCAGGATAACCGGTAACCTCCACGTACCGGCAACCGTGATAGGTAAAGTGGGGAAAAAAGGTTTCCGTTCCCTGTCCGCCGCAGATGAAGGTGTCGGTCACCTCAGCACTCCGGTTCGTGACGGTGTTTAGCGTTCCGTCGTCATTCACCAGCTCTGCGTACCGGAGAGTCAGCTTTGTTCCCGCCGGTCCCCGCACGGTTATTCTTGCCGCGCCGCTCATGTTCTGTCCGAAATCGAAAATATATCGCGACTCCCCCGGCGACCACATCTTTACCGGTTCGATCTCCCGTTCCGCTTTGATTTCGGGCAGTAACTGCGGGTAGAGGGGCGGACCTTCTATCTCCTCCGCCTCCTCCCAGTTTTCGCCGGAAAACGCGCCACGGTCCCAGCCGGGCATATCTCTTCGATTATCAATTTCCGTTCCATGATAAATACTATTCCGGGTAATCGGCCCGGAAGCTGTTTGCCAGGATGTATCGGAAACAACCTGTTCCGTCATACCGTCTTCGTACCGGAGGGTTAGGACCGCGCTCATTCTCGGTTTTCCGTATCCGTACTCTTCTACATGCCTGCCGTTCCCCACGATTACGCCGATACAGTTCTCCCCGGAACAGATGAACGGGGTAACATCGTAGGTGGCATAAAGGGCGCGTTTGGAGTAATCGGTCTGGGCAGGATCGAGAAATCTTTTGTCCGGTTCCCTGCCGTTCACCGTTACAAGGCCGTATCCGATTCCGCTCACCGAAAGAACCGCTTCCCGGACCGGGGATCGGGTTTCAAATGTTTTCCTGAAATATGAGGCGTAATACTCCCGGAACAGGTTTTTTTCATTCGGTTTGTAGGACTCCTGGGTCTTCCGGGAAATCCACTTTCCCGGCCAGCTCTCCGCGCTGATCCCGGTTATAAATGACGCGGGAGCCTGGAAAGGACCGGTCTTCCCGTTCCGGTCTTTGAGCTGAACGGACCAGTAGTATCTGACGTGGGGCTGGAGGCGCAGACCGGGTATCCGGATTCTGGTGTTTTCCCCGGATTCCACAAACCCGGTATCAGCGGTATCTCCCGTGCCGTCCTTGATTCTTTCCGGATCGGCAGAGATGATCAAACGATAGGCGGATTGCTCCTCAGGAGCATCCGTTCCGGGAAGACGCCAGGCAAAACGGGGTTGATTACCGAGGAATCCTTTCGGGAATTCCGCGTATTCACAGGTCAAGGTAATTGGAGCTTGCATAAAAGGTCACCATCCTTTTCGGGTATTCCGTAGGATTGTAAATCATATTATCTACCGGGGCAACAGATTACTTTTTCCTTACCCGCTGTCGGCTCCGCGGAAGCCCTCCCTGTTCAAACCGCCGGTCATTTTTCATGTCCCGGGGCGGCCGGCGTTTATAATCGAACGACTCCAGGGTCTTTCGGTTTAACCGGGTTTTCATATGCCGTTCTATTGCCCGGAGATCTTTCTCCTCTTCCGGAGCCACAAGACTAAAGGCTTCCCCTTTCGCGGATGCCCGGGCTGTCCGTCCCACCCGGTGAATATATTCTTCCGGAACATTTGGTATGTCAAAATTTATGACCGCCTGCAGTTCCTCCACATCTATTCCCCGGGCGGCGATATCAGTTGCCGCGAGAACCCGGAAATCATACTGTTTAAAACCGGAAAGCGCCTTGTTCCGCTGAGCCTGACTCCGGTTTCCATGGATCCGTTCACTGGGTACTCCGTTCTTATGCAGAAATTTCGCCACTTTATCCGCCCGGTATTTGGTACGGGTAAAGACAATGGCGCTGCCGGTGATTTCATCACGGAGAATCTGCAGGAGAAGATCCATTTTAAGATGACTGTTTACGGAGAAGATGGTATGGGAAATCCCTTCCGCCGCCCGGGTATCGGGATCGATACTGATCCGGATAGGAGCGTTAAGGGTTCTCCGGGCGAGTTTTATTATCGGATCCGGCAGGGTGGCGGAAAACATCATGGTCTGCCTTTCCTTCGGCAGTTTCCCCAGGATCCGTTTCATGTCCGGAAGAAAACCCATGTCGAACATCCTGTCGGCTTCGTCAAAGACAAGGTATTCCAGACTCGAAAAATTCGCGTAATGGTACTGCATGTGATCAAGAAGTCTCCCCGGAGTCGCCACAACAAGGTCGACTCCCTTTTTTAACGCGGCTATCTGGGGATTCATTCCAACCCCGCCGTAAACGGCAGCACAGGTGAGACTGGTGCCAGCTGAAAGATCGTTGAAATGTTCGGTAATTTGCAGCGCCAGTTCCCGGGTGGGGGCGAGAACCAGCACCCGGGTTGTACCCCGTTTTTTCGGAAGCAGGGATTCGATAATCGGCAGGAGAAATGCCGCTGTCTTCCCGCTTCCCGTCTGGGCGCTTACGAGAATATCTCGTCCGGTAAGCGCGGCCGGTATCGTTTTCTGCTGTACCGGAGAGGGAACGGTAAAACCCATGGATTCAACCGCTGATAAAAGTTTTGGAGAGAGAGATAGATCGTGAAATGTCATATATTTCCTTATGTTAGGTTTCTTTATAAAAGAATCCCAGAATCAGGCGCTTTCCAAAGGATAGAGCGCCGTATCCGGCATACGATGAGCATTTAAAAAAGGAGGGATCGCCGGTGAAACCGCCAGTGAAGAACACAGTTCTTCGTACTCGAACTCGAAACTCGCGGATATGTCCGCGACAGGGTAATATATCAAAAGCGGCATAAGGTGTCAAACATACGAAATTCAATTGAGCGATTCCCGGGTTGAACCGGGGAATTGTGTGCGAAACGGCATTACTAGCTTTTACTGCCGGTACTCCGGTTCAAAGTTGTTCATGAACAGCTCTCCGTCTTCCGTGTCCCGAAAAATAGCCGGCGGCGTTGGTGATACTGAAGCGCCGGACATGACGCAGGTAGAGTCCCCAGGCGGGAAGGGTTCCGAAGAAATGCTGCTCGGGATACCGGGCTTCATCCTCCGGAACTGGGATTCCGGCTTCTTCCGCGGTTCCGCCGCCGGGAAAACTGACCGATATATCCCGGAGAACCAGCTCCTCAATGTTTCCCCCGGGAACACCGATGATAAGGATCCCGGACCGGTTTTTTTCAGAGCCCGTAACAAATGCCTGAATTCCGCTGATGGATATCCGCCGCAATACACCCGGTGGAAGGTTCCCCGCTTTCCAAGCCGGATGAAAACCGGTCCGTCCACGTTTTTCATGATGACATTTCTTACCGAGATATCTTCGCAGACACCGCCGTCAACCAGGAGGATTTTTAAGGTGCCCAGGATACATTCGGTAAAAACCGCACCGGACGGATGAGCATGGGCCGTTCTCTTCCTCCCCCGGTTTCTTTTCTCCGTTTCAGGAGGGCCGTACCTTGACCGTTTATCTTTCCGGGTCCGGAGATCATGATGTTTTCGGCATCTGCTCCGTAAAAAAGGCATTTCCGGGCTTCCGGTATTTCCACGTGTCCTTCCGCATCCGGGATAATAAACTTTTCCTATTATAGAGGCCATTTTCCGGGGAAGGTAGGATAGATAATTTACATTTTCTGTTACATTTTTATCCCGTGCCCCGGAGCCTCAGGCTGGTAAGGGACGGGTAAACCCTTTAAAATACCGGAATGGCAGTTCACATCGTCCTGGTTGAACCGGAAATACCCCAAAATACGGGAAACATCGCCCGGACATGCGCGGTCACCGGAAGCAGGCTGCATCTGGTCGGTCCCTTGGGTTTTTCCCTGGACGACCGGTACCTGAAGCGGGCGGGGCTGGACTACTGGAATGATCTTTCGGTCACCGTCCATTCAGACGCGGAAACCTTTTTCGAAAGCCTCCAACCGGAATCCCGGCTTTACCTAACCACCAAGCGGGGAAAGAAGCCTTACACGGAAGCGAACTATTCCGGCAGCTGTTACGTGCTGTTCGGGAGTGAATCCGCCGGACTTCCCGAATACCTGATGCACCGGTATCCGGACCGGTGGATCCGGATACCCATGAAACCGTCGGCCCGGTCGCTGAATCTATCCAACGCCGCCGCGGTTGTGATCTACGAAGCCATGAGGCAGCAGAGCTTTCGCGGAATGATATAGCTCCCCGGCTCATTCAAACTGGAAGGTATCGAAATACTCCAGTTCCTCGGCCGGCAGCAGCACCGTAACGGCGGAAAGATCCAGCTCGATCAACCCTTCAATTACCGTCCTGTCTTCACTCGGCACCAGAGCGCCGGCTCTTAAGAGATAAAACTGATCGGTTTCCGTATTCAGGGTGCCGACAAATCCGTCTTGCGGTTTATAAAATGCCGGATTCACAATATATTTTACCGATTCGTACAGATTTCGGAACTCAAGCACATCCGGATCATCCAGGTCCGGATCGTACAGGAACGCTTCCAGCTCTTCCTGTGTAACGGTAAATCCGTGTTCCTCGCTTATGTAGGCGATCATAAGGAGGGACAGATAAAATTTCTTTGAATCGTTGGTTGAAGCATTCTGATACAGCTGATTCATCGCGGCATAGTCAAGTCCTTCCCAATTTCCCAGGGTGGACACGGCGTTATCGTAGGCGTCCTGAGTCCAGGCCGTATCCCAGCCCACCTCCGCATCCCAGGCAACTTCCCCGGCGTTCGCGAGATGGTAAAGCACGCCGAAATCTTCTCTCCGGACCCCATTGGCGTCTTCCTCACTGGCCAAACCGTCGAAATAGGTCTGCATGGATGATGCGTCTGTAACCCCTTCCGCCGTCAGACCCGCGTTCATATCATCAACCCAGGGTTCAAAATAATCGGTAAAATAACTTTCAGGAAGAGCGGAGTAGTCATCCGGATCGGGGACATTCAGGGTAATATACATCGTATTGTAGAACTTCTTGAGCGGATTTGTCTCCTCACTGATCTGGGAATTGGCGAACGCCACCATATAATCGGTATAGAGGGTGCCCAGAGCATCATCCGTCCAGACACCGGTGAGATCGGAAGCGTCGTCAACCGGGAACGCCAGGCTGAGTTTTGCGCCCGTCTCCGTCCCCTCTTCAGTTACGGGGATCACAGTCCGGAAAAGATAGGTATGCCGGGATTCCTTCAGGAGCTCGAAATAATCCTCCAGACCAAGGGTTTGAAGTTCTTCTATTCCGGGATGATAAGAATACCCGGATACCAGGTACTCCGTTCCGTCAAACCTCACAGAAAGGCTGATCCGCTCGGGCTGGGCTAAATCGAGTTCCCGGACTTCGCTGTCCGTGGGATCGGTCAGCCCTTCCGCGTACGTCCTGAGTCCGGTGAGATCCCGGTGATACCGGATATCCAACGCCTGCGGCGTCGACACACTGTCGAAAATGATTTCCGCGGTAGTGACCGACGCAACATCGGTCCCTTCGAACGTTCCGCTTACCCGGTAGAGAATAACTCCCTTTCCGTACCCGCTGTCGCTTACGGAATAAGAGATGATATACCGGGGATTAATACCGCCGTCGAAGTAAAGGTAGAGCTTATGTTCGTACTCACCGGACAAATCGGATATTTTGATGTGGGTGAGTTCCTCGTCCTCGATAGCCACCAGGGTGTCCCGTTCCAATGAATCAAGCCAGTCAAAGTTGCCAATTACGCTCCGCCGGTTCCATTAATGGTTCACCGGACAATAAATCCTGAAGGTGTCTCAGTTTAGGGTATTAATTTGTCCACGTTTTGAAGCACACCTTTTAAAATACCCTTCTTTTCCCATTTTTTCCATTTTTTAACAACGATTTAACATACCGTTCCGCCTATTGCTTCGCCGGAGTGCAGCAGTTATTATCGGTATAAGGAGGGAACATGAACGTAGGAATAATAGGATTCGGCACAATGGGTGAAGCTGTGGCAGCCGGTTTGGAAAGATCGGGGGCAGATTTTTCATTAGGCATATCGGAAAAAATCGATACCCGCCGCCATGTCGCCGTCGGGACATATAACGCGGAAGATTTTACCGAATCACTCGAAGGACTGGTGGATTTTGCCGACGTACTGATTATCGCGGTGAAACCTCAAGGATTTATCGAACTTTCCAGGGAGATAGGCCCTTTACCCGTTTCCCAGGGGATTCTATCCATAATGGCAGGCATCAGCATAGAAACTATCCGCAGGGAACTGGAGACCAGAAAGATCTGCCGGACCATGCCGAACCTGGCAGCTGGGGAAGGAGCAGCTCTGGTAGGGGCTTCTTTTTCAGAAGAGGGTGATAAAGACCGGGAGTTCAAGGAGAACTGCCTTACCATATGCACTTCCATGGGAACCGTACTTGAAGTAAAAGAAAAGCTCATTCCCGCGGTTACCGGCGTTTCCGGTTCAGGAATCGCCTTCACCCTGGCATTCGCTCATGCTCTTGCCATGGGCGGTGTTGACCAGGGGCTTCCCTACCCGGACGGTGTTAAGACCGCTGCCGCGGTTTTGGAGGGAGCGGCCGCAGTACTTCGGGCGACCGGAGAATCTCCGGCGGCTCTGATCCCGCGGATCACCTCACCGGGCGGCACTACCGTACGGGGACTGAAGGTCCTGGAAGACGCCGGATTAACCGGATCGGTTATGGAAGCGGTGATCCAGGCTTCTCTTCGGGCCAAGGAGCTGGAAGGATAAAACCGGAAATTGCCTGTATAAGGGCAGCAAATCCCGGTCAACCCGATCTAAGTTTATATATTATATAAAATTATGGCCGATTTTCAATCACCCAAGGAGTTGACCGGGATTTGCTGGTATAAGGGATAAATGATTGCAATGGGGAAATGATCCCGGTATGATGGGGGTATGCTGGACCTTAAATATATCAAAGAAAATACTCAAACTGTTAAAGAAAACGTAGTTAACCGCAACGTAAACGCGGATGTCGATCTGGTTGTAAAGCTGTACGATCAGAGGAATGAACTGATTCAGAAAGTGGATTCTCTCCGGAAAGCCCGGAACGAGAATGCCGCGAAGATGAAAGGGAAAGTGGACCCTGAGGTTAGAACCGGCCTTATTGCTGAAGGGAAAGAACTCAAGCAGCAGATCGCTGCCTTGGAATCGGAACTTGACTCAATTGAAAAGCCGTTGATGGAAGAAGCCCGGAAGATTCCCAATATGTCCCATCCTGCTGCTCCCCTCGGGAAAGAGGAGAAGGACAACACTGAGCTGAAACGGAACGGACAGGTTCCGTCCTTCCCGTTCAAGGCGAAGGACCACCTGGAGCTGGGTACGGAACTTGGAATAATTGATTTTGAAACGGCCGCGAAAGTGTCCGGGCAGAAGTTCTACTACCTTATGAACAAAGGTGCGATTCTCGATCTGGCCCTGTCCCGGTACGCCATGGATGTTCTGAGTCAGCAGGGTTTCACCCTTTCGGTAACACCTGATATTGCCCGGGAAGAAATCGTAGACGGGATCGGCTACAATCCCCGGGGCGCGGAGACGAATATCTATTCCTTGGAGGGAGAACCCAGCTGTCTGGTGGGCACCGCGGAAATTACTCTGGGCGGTTATTACTCCGGACAAATTCTGGACGGAGATCAGCTCCCCATCAAGATGGCCGGTTATTCCCACTGTTTCCGCCGGGAAGCCGGAGCCGCCGGTCAGTATTCCAAGGGACTGTACCGGGTGCATCAGTTCACGAAAGTGGAGATGTTTATTTTCTGCAGAGAAGAAGATTCTGAAACCCTCCATGATGAGCTTCTATCTATTGAAGAACAAATTTTCCAGGATTTGGAAATTCCATACCGGGTGGTCGATACCTGCACCGGTGATTTAGGGGGTCCGGCTTACCGAAAATATGATATCGAAGCATGGATGCCCGGCCGGGGAGACAGCGGTGACTGGGGCGAGGTAACCAGCACCTCGAACTGTACCGATTATCAGGCCAGGCGGCTGGGAATCCGGTATAAAGACGGCGGTAAACCCAAGCATGTCCATATGCTGAACGGTACCGCCGTTGCCGTATCCCGTGCCCTTATAGCCCTGCTGGAAAACCACCAGCGGGAAGACGGGTCGGTCCGGATACCAGAAAAACTGATACCGTACACCGGTTTCAATGAGATATGCTGAGAACGCAGATTATCGCGGAAATCGGCACCGGCCACGGCGGAGATATCGGCCGGGCTGCCGAGTTGATTTCCGCCGCGGGTGAATGCGGCGCGGATATCGTAAAATTCCAGGCGGTTATCGCCGACGAAATACTTCACCCGCAATCGGGGAATGTTCAGCTGCCCGGAGGTTCGGTGCACCTTTACCGCCGGTTCAAGCAGACAGAACGTTCCGCCGATTTCTACCGCCGCCTTAAAGAGGAAACGGAAAAGCGGGGGCTGATCTTTCTCTGTACACCTTTCGGGCCCGCGTCCGCGTCCATGCTTGCGGAGATAGATCCCCGGTCCTATAAAATAGCATCCCCGGAACTGAACTATTTTCCGCTGCTCAGGCAGACGGCTAAGTACGGGAAACCCCTTATCCTTTCTACAGGAGTTTCCCGGCTAAGTGACATAGAGGAAGCACTACAGGTGATAAAATCAGCAGGCCACCGGGAGGATATCACCCTTCTCCACTGCGTTACCGCCTACCCGGCTCCCGAAGAGCAGTACAACGTCAGCCTCATTCCCCTGTTGGCGGCTCTCTTCGGAGTCAATACGGGAGTTTCCGATCATTCCCTCGATCCGGTCCTGGTACCGGTAGCCGCCGTATCAGCCGGAGCGGTGATGATAGAAAAGCATTTTACCTTGGACAAATCCGGTCCCGGCCTGGATGATCCGGTTGCCCTGGATCCGGAAGGCTTTTCCAGGATGACCAGCAGGGTCAGGGAAGCGGAGAGGGAGCAGGAAAAGGGCCTGCCGCGGCTTCGGGAGGAGTACGGCGCAGACCGGGTTTCCCGGGTTATGGGAACGGGAAGGAAAGAACTGCCGCCGGCGGAAGCGGATAATTACCGAACCACCAACCGTTCCATCCACGCCCTCCGGAAAATACCGGCCGGAACAATACTTGCAGCCGGGGATTTCCGCTGTCTCCGGAGCGAAAAAAATCTCCCCTCCGGTCTCCATCCCCGGTATATACCGGTCATCCTCGGAGCACGAACCGTCTCCGAAATTCCGGCGGGCCACGGCATCCGGTGGGAACACCTTCTCTCCCGGGAGGCCGGCAATGGCTGAAACAAATAAATCCGGATACGCCGAAAAGTATGCCAAGGAAGCGATAACCTTCTCGCCCTATATCTGCGCGAAACTCGGGCTGATCCAGGCACAGACCCTTCTTATTCTCGGAGATTACCGGATTATCTGCACCCCGTATCAGCTTTCATTCAGCAGGATTATTGCACTGGGTGTTCTTTCCAAGGACGAAATCCTTTTTTTCCGGAAATACCTTAAAGGATTATGTTCCCTTAGCCTGGCATTTACCCCTCCCGGAGGAGACAAAAGCACTCCCATATCCATGCTCATCCGGGGAAGCCTGGAACAGATGGGTCCGCTCAAGGGAAAGGACAAAGCCTGCCTTTTCTGCGTCACCCCGAAATCGGTTCCGAATCATCTTATCACCTTGATCGGTAGCTACCTGGACGGACAGAAACGGCTCCAGCTGAGATATAATCAGCTTAAGGGAACAGTTATCCCCTTCGCCAAACCGGGAGTGGCAAAACTGGCGGGTTACAATCAGTGGATGGAACTAATCACCCCGAAGGGTCCTTCTCCCGCAGTACTCATAGCGGGAGGTGTGGATTCCCTCCGGTTCCGGGTACGTTCCGACGGTGTTCTCAGCAAACAGGGTGACCCCTTTGCCGCGAAACTTTTTTTCAGGAAATACCGGTTCACCGTTAAAGGGGTTGTTCTGTCAGTTACAGCTGAAGGCGACTCTGCCGATGTTCAGGGGAAAATTCTGTATTCTCCGGAGTTCACCGAAATTATCGACGATATGCTCCGGAGAATTAAAAAATAGCCGGTACGGGCTGCTACTCGAGATAATCAAGCATCACGGTCTGCAGAATCCCTCCATGGCGGTAGTATTTCAGCTCCTCATCGTTATCCAGACGGCAGACGGCGGAAATTTCCTTCTCCTCCCCTTCGGGAGAACCCGCGATGACTGTCACTTTTCCTCCAGGCTTTAGACTGCTGCCGATCTCTATGCCGAATATCTCATCACCGGCAAGACCAAGGGATTGCGCGGTTTCCCCGTCGGAAAACTGAAGCGGGAGAACCCCCATTCCCACCAGATTACTCCGGTGGATCCGTTCATAGGATTCGGCCAATACGGCCTTTACCCCTAAGAGAGAGACCCCCTTGGCAGCCCAATCCCGGCTTGATCCCATTCCGTAGTCCTTTCCGGCCAGCACGATTACCGGAGTTTTTTCGGACCGGTACCGCTTGGACGCGGTAAAGATGTCGGTCTTCTCGCCGGTTGGGAAGTGAACGGTGGCGCTCCCTTCCGTACCCGGCACAAGTTTGTTCCGGAACCGGACATTGGCAAAGGTTCCGCGGGTCATCACCTGATCATTTCCCCGTCTCGATCCGTAGGAATTGAAATCCTCCGGGGCAACCCCTAACTCCATCAGATACTTCCCAGCCGGGCTGTCCTCGCTGATCGCGCCTGCCGGACTGATGTGATCCGTGGTTGTACTGTCCCCCGCCCAAACAAGCACCCGGGCATTCCGTATCGGGTTTATTGTTCCTTCACGGTCGATTTCTTCGAAAAAAGGCGGTTCTCTAATATATGTGCTCTTTTCTTCCCACTGGTACCGTTCCCCTTCTTTAATCTCGATACTATTCCACCGCGGGTTAGACCCTTCAATGCCGGAATATTTCTCGCGGTAGAGGTCCCGGTTCAGGACAGATTGTTCAAGTTTTTCTATCTCGCCGCTTTCCGGCCACAGATCGTTTAAATATACATCATTTCCCGCTTTATCTTTTCCCAAGGGCTCCCGGGTAATATCGATATCGATTCTGCCGGCCAGGGCATACGCGGCTACCAAGGGAGGAGAGGCAAGGAAGTTCGCCTTTACGGCGGGACTGATCCTGCCTTCGAAATTCCGGTTTCCGGAAAGAACCGACGCAAAAATGGCTCCCGTCCGGGCAAGTGTGTCCAGGTCATGATCAACAGGGCCGGAATTCCCGATACAGGTAGTACAGCCGTATCCGACCACACTAAAACCGAGATCTTCCAGGTACGGAAGCAGCCCGGCACGGGATAGATATTCCGTCACCACAAGGCTTCCCGGGGCAAAGCTTGTTTTAACCCAGGGTTTGACCTTCATTCCCAGCTCCGAAGCTTTTTTAGCCAGCAATCCGGCCGCCAGGAGTACCCGGGGGTTTGAGGTATTGGTACAGCTGGTAATAGCCGCGATAATAATCTTCCCGTGCTCCCCAGGATCAACGGGACCGCTGTTTTCTGACTCCGGAACGGCAAAGCCTCCCTGTTCCACCGGTTCATGGAGCAGATACTTCCATTTTGATTTCATATCACCCAGGGCTATCTTGTCCTGGGGACGTCTGGGACCGGATAAAACCGGAGTGATTTCGGACAAATCAATTTCCAGTACTGTTTTGAATACCGGATCGGGCGATTGGGCTGTTCTGAACATTCCCTGGGCTCTCAAATAGGCTTCTACCAGACCGATGTGCTCCTCCGGCCGTCCAGTCGCCCTGAGGTATTCCATGGTAAGCTTGTCGGCAGGGAAGAAGCCCATGGTGGCTCCGTATTCCGGCGCCATATTCGCGATGGTTGCCCGGTCGGTAACCCGGAGGTTATTCAGCCCCTCGCCGAAATATTCAACAAATTTCCCTACCACACCAAGCTGCCGCAGCCGCTGCGTGATGGTGAGAACGACATCGGTAGCGGTAATACCCGGGCAGGGACTGCCTAAAAGGCGGACTCCCACGACATCGGGAGCTTTCATAAAAACAGGCTGTCCCAGCATTGCCGCTTCCGCTTCTATTCCTCCTACACCCCAGCCGAGGACAGCCAACCCGTTTATCATTGGAGTATGTGAATCTGTTCCGATAACGGTATCCGGAAACAGCAGCTCATCACGGGAGCGCACAACCTGTCCCAGATACTCCAGGTTCACCTGATGGCAAATACCGCTTCCCGGCGGGATAATTCTGAAGTTTTTGAAGTTCACCTGTCCCCATTTCAGGAATTCATACCGTTCCCGGTTCCGCCTGAATTCCAACTCCATGTTTTTTTTATCCGCGTCTTTTGTCCCGTAGACGTCTACCTGAAGACTATGATCAATTACCAGGTCTACCGGAATTTCGGGATTAATCATTCCGGGATTTCCCGGTACGGCGCTCCGCATTGCCGCCAGATCCACCAGACAAGGGACTCCCGTAAAATCCTGGAGAAGCACTCTTGAAGGTCTGAAAGGCACTGTTACATCCTTTCCCCCTTCGGCCGGATCGATTCGCGCGAAATCGATAAGCGACTCTTCAGAAACCTTTGACTCACCGAATCCTCTAAGGAGAGATTCCAGGAGAATCTTGTATGAAAACGGAAATGTCCTGATGCTGCCGAACCCTTCCTCGGCAAAAGACTCAATACTGTAGTATGTGTATCTTTTTCCCTCTGCTTCCAATTGCCGGCGGTACGTGTGTTTATTCATGATGCTCCTCCGGGGTTATATTATCAACTTTTAATTTCAGTTTCCATATCCCAGGATAATACAGCAATTTGCGGTGATCACATTTATTTATTACAATCAATTACATGAATCGGCACCACCGGAGACTGCCGTTTTTCCGCGGTAAAATATGCGGCAATTCCCGGAGATTATGATTCTTCTTATCAATTTCGTTGCCTATTTGGCCAATAACCAACATTTTTCCTTTATATTAGAAAAAAAATTATTTTTACCCTTGACAAATCTCAGAATATGGGTTAAGTATTTAGCATGAGTACCAAAAAAAGAAAACATTCGTATGACGACTTGGGAAGACGGGAACGTCAAATCATGGACATTATCTACCGCAGAGGACAAGCTACGGCGGTTGATGTTGTAGAGGACATGCCGGATAAGCTGAGCAATTCTACTGTGCGAACCTTTCTCCGGATTCTCGAAACAAAAGGGTATGTGACCCACACCAAGAAGAACGCAACCTATATCTACCGGATAACGGAAGGTTCAAAGAAGGCGATGGTACGGGCGGCTCATCATTTTATCAACACCTATTTTGACAGTTCCATGGACGCGGTTGCTTCATTCATAAAAACGGACAACGATCTGACGGTGGATGATCTCAACTCTCTTTCCAAACTGATTGATCAGGTGAAAAAAGAACGGAAGAAATAATCCTTCATCCTTTCTTTTAATTTGAACTTACTTTCTCCTCTATTTTCTGCATATTTAAAGGTATTCGCCTTTAGATATGCAGCTTTTAAATAATCCCCAGAAAACAGAAATAGAATCACGATTTCCGTTTATTCGAAAATCACCGGCGCGAAATATTCAGGAACATGAAATTGGAGCTCGGGACCGATTGGAGCCCATGAAGCCCAGTGGGGCTCAGGCAGGTCATCGCCGCATTTGTAGAAGTTTCCCCTCCACTCTTTTCCGGAAAGGGGAATTAAATCGGAGACATACTTCTGAAAGAGTTCCATGTGCAGGACATATCCAAGTGTCCAGACCATCTTGCCGGTTTGCTGATCGGGTCCAGTGATTATCGGTACTGCTTTTATACTGCTCCCCTCTTCTTTAGAAAACCTGACAGCGTTTCCGGCTTTAACATGGGACATAAGCTGGGTCCCGAAACAGTTTGTCTCCACGTTAAAATATCCCTGCCCCTCCCCCGGGGAGAAGAAAAATTCCACACAGCTGTCGGTGTAAACCGGCTCATTAAAGCGGGTGTACCGGCCAAGTATAAAAGGATCGATAACCCGGAAAAAGACATAAATAGACGATGAATCATGGAGGAGTTTTACCTCCGTCTCGGGCCTGTTACGGGGTGAACTCTCCGCGTGAAAAACAGCGATTTGGGCTATCTGTGCTTTTTCCCATGCCCCGCCAAACCAATCAGTAAAATCCGGAACGGAATCCGTTTGCCTTACGATATATTTCATACCTGCAGTATAAACGACGGTCTCCAGACTGTATACCAAATAATCCGGTTTTCAAAAGCGGGGATTATGACTATATTATACGTACTTATGGCAGGTTTACAAGAATGGATAGCACCTTTTGTATACAGTATCGAGAAGCGGATCGACCGGTTAAAGTACGCCCGGAGGAGAAACAAGCCTAGGCGCAGGCCTTTGGAAATCCAGGTTTACAACGGTTACGGTAATGAAGAGGAACTCGTTTTAACCGGAAGAGTCCTTGAAAAACGGTACATCAAACCCGCAACCGAGGATGACCGGGTAATAGTCAATCTTCTTAATTTTATCAAGAGGATGGACAGTAAAGAAATTCCTTTTGCCAGATTAAGGGGATCTTTTGGTGATACGGTTGCTGAAACCCGCGCGGATGAGGAAGGGATGTTCGAGATCAGACTGCGCCCCGACGGCGGACTGGTGCCGGGAGAATGGCATGAAATCGAGTTGGAGCTCATTTCTCCTGAAGACCGCTTCTCAAAAGCACCTGTCAGATCAACAGGCAAGGCGTTCGTCCCGCATCCTGAAGAGGGTTACATAGTCATAAGCGATATTGACGATACCGTCCTTAAGACCAACGCGTTTAATATCCTTAAAATGGTCCGTACCGTGTTCCTGAAGAACGCCAGGACCCGGCTTCCGTTTGAAGGAGCTGCAGCCTTCTACCGGGCATTGAACGAAGGCGCGAGAGAGCCGAATAATCCGCTTTTTTATGTCTCTTCCAGCCCATGGAATCTGTATGATCTGCTGTATGATTTTCTTGAATTCCAGAATTTTCCGTCAGATATGGCGCTGTTTTTGAGAAACTGGGGAATTACTGAAGATGAAATTCTCCCAAGTAAAACAACCAGGTATAAAACGGAAGTCATCAATTCCATAATGAGTTTTTACAACAAAACCCCCTTTATACTCATCGGAGACAGCGGTCAGGAAGACGCGACGATATACGCGCTTTTAGCGGAAAATTTTCCCGACCGAATTTTGTCGATCTACATCCGGGATGTGACGATGGGAAGCAGAAGCAGTCTTCAGGACAAAAAACGGAAAAAACTGCAGGAAGCAAAAAGGCGGGCAGAAGCTGTCGGTACCGACTTTATCGTTGCCAAAACAACCGTGGATATGGCCGCCCACGCGATCGAGCGGGGCTGGATCAAAAAGTCGAAGCTCAGAGAAATCGATATCGAACGGCATCAGGACCGGGGAAGCCCGGGAACGGAAAAAAAAGAACAGCCGGTTCAATCATCCTGACGGACCTCCAAAGGTCACTCTTTTCGCCCGGAAACAGCCCGATTCAGCCAAACAGCGGCTGCCGCGAACAACAGCCGCGGAACCGTAAGCCAGAAAACACCGACACCAAGTGCCGCGAACAGAAGGGTATCTTCCAAAAGAGAATGGCTTAAAGCGATATGATGATTTAAAAGGTCAGCGTCCCTCCTGCTTACCTCTCCTTCCTTTGAACTTTTAATTAGCACAGCCGATCCATATGCCAGCCCCAGGGTGTTCGCGGTAATCCAGAGAAACGAAACATCCCGGCTGAGACCGAATATCTTCATAACCGGGGCGAAAAACGCAGACAGATATTTGTTGATACCGAACCCCTGTATGACATTCTGCAGGAAGGTCAGGCCAATAACTAAAAGAACTATTTTTAACGCAAGACTCCCTGTCCGTTCCGCCCAGTCTAAGAAAACCGGTCCGAAAGAAGAGAGAGCGGCCTCTGCCGTCCCCGAGAAAAGGAGCGGTCCCTCATCCATCGGAAGGATCCGGGATATGATAAATCCTCCGAGAAAAGCAGCGGACAGCCGGAGCAGAAGTATTCCAATCCCCCCGGAGCCGGTTTTTTTCTGGACTGCCGTTTCCACCGGCAGATTGTGGGCGGTCAGAATCATAAACGCCAGGACCGTCACCTGTCCGGCGGTAAGTTCCATGGCGGACATAACGGCAATTCCGGTATACACGTTGAGGAGTCCTCCCGTAATAAACGCCAGGGCGCTTTCTCCGGGAAGACCAAGTATGCCAAACAGCGGCGAAAGGAGACGGGACAGCCAGGCGGTGACCCCGAGAAAATCCAGCACCACGACGGCGAAGGATATCGGAACCATTATAACCAGGAGCCAGGCGGCTGTTTTAAATGATTCAGGAAGGGTCCGGATCAGCTCTCGCTTGAGTAAAATGAGGATCTGCCTTGGTTTCATGTTCGGTTTTATCCGCCGTAGAGATCGAGTCTCCGGTCCTTGAGCAGGTTCATCCGCTTAAGACGTTCATCCCGCCGAGAAGGCTGCAGCGACGCGGAGATTATTCCTTCCTTACCCTCATCGGCGGCCGCGATAATATCTCCGTCCGGACCGGTGATCAGACTTACCCCGGTACAGCCTATTTCCGGCTGTATGATATCGGCACCTGCGGTAAATATATTGTTATCCAGAGCTCTGGCCTGAAGCGCCAGATACCACTCCCGTGCTGGTCCGAGCCAGGCGGTAGGGACAAACGCCACCTCACCCCCTGCTGAAGCGGCTTTCCGCGCTGCTTCGGGAAACCTGGTGTCGTAGCAAATCCAGCCCGCGACCGCTGCTCCGGGAAAATTGAAAACGGGAAAACTGTCCCCCGGAGAGGCCCACTTCCGTTCGGTATCCCATAAATGAGTCTTCCGGTAAACTCCGGCAATTTCTCCGGACGGCAGAACAAAGCAGGCGCTGTTATAACATCTCCCGTTGTCTTCCTCGGCAAATCCGAAAACAATGCCCGTCCGGTTTTCTCCTGCCGCAACGGCTAATTCTTTAACCCCAGGTCCCGTTACCGGCTCACACAGTTCCCGGATGGACCGGGCCCCGAGATATCCGGTGGTTATTAATTCGGGAAAAAGCAATACATCGATATGATGTTTACTTCCTTCGCCTATGTATTCGATCATCCTGTCGATATTCACTTTCCGGTCACCTAACTCGGGGTGGAACTGGCAGCAGCCGACAGTTATTTCTTCCATGACACCATAGTAGGCAAAATACGGCTGGTGTGCAAGCAGCATTTCCGATGATCACATCCGCATAAAAATTTATAAATTGTTTTATTGCAAGCAATTACGTATATCGGGATCATCGGAAATTGCCGTTTTTCCGCGAAAAAAA
>CAYLLE010000075.1:0-17084 GCA_964384485.1 uncultured Spirochaetales bacterium
ACAAAAGGAGTTGACCGGGATTTGCTGTGTCAATATCAGCATGATTGACAACAAACCGGAAAAGAATAAACATTTAAGAATGAAGAATGAAAAACTGTACACAAAAAGTATTTTAACCACCGTAGTAGGCAGTTACCCGGTACCGGTCTGGTTCAGCGCATACCCTTCCCTGCCGAATCTTCAGGATGCTCTCCGGGCTGTCATGAAAATCCAGGAAAATGCTTCCATCGACGTTATTTCGGACGGGGAACTGTCCCGGTTCGATATCAATCATCCCGACACCAATGGAATGATCGAATATTTTATCCGCCCCCTGGGGGGGATACGCTCCGAAATATCCCGGCAGGACATGGCGGACTTTCGGAAACATTCTGAATTATCCTTCCGGATGAAACCCGCCGGCGTAGTTGAAGCGAAAATAACCGAAGGTACCCTTGACCTACCCGGAGCCTGGGAATTGATAAAACCGATAGCCGCGGCCCCCTGTAAATATACCATAACATCTCCGTATATGCTGGCCAGAACCCTTTTAGACCGGGTTTATAACGACATCCGGGAGTTAACCCTGGAAATAGCTGAAGTATTAGCTCAACAGGCAGCACAGATAGACGCACCGGTAATTCAAATCGACGAAGCTCACCTTCCGGGTCATACGGAAGACGCGGATTGGGTCCATGAGCCTATCAACCGCATCCTGAAGGCCGTTTCTGGTGAACGGGCTCTTCACCTCTGCTTCGGCAACTACGGGGGACAGTCCATTCAGGAGGGAACATGGAAATCGCTGATCGGATTTCTCAACAGGCTTGATGCGGATCATCTTATTCTGGAATTTGCCCGGCGCGGATACCGGGAACTCGATCTTTTCAAAGAGCTGAAAGACAGTATCGCCCTGGGAATCGGAGTGATCGACATAAAAGATAACCGTGTGGAAACACCGGAAGAAATAGCCCGGGGAATCGAGAAAAGCGTTAAGACTTTGGGGGCGGAAAGGATAAGGTGGGTCCACCCGGACTGCGGATTCTGGATGCTTTCCCGGAGTATCGCGGACAGAAAACTCCGCGCGCTATCCGGAGGCCGGGATCTATATCTGGGCAGCTCCTAGTGAAAAGATCCCCAGGATTCGCCGTATTCCACATTTACCCGGAGGGGAATATCCAGCTCCGCCGCGTTCATCATTTCTTCACGGACAAAGTCGGCTGAGACTTTTATCTCATCCTTCGGCACTTCCAGGATTAACTCGTCATGTACCTGCAGAAGGAGACGGGCGCCGCTTTTCTCTTTCTCGATCCGGTTTCTGACTAAAATCATGGCCCGTTTAACGATGTCTGCCGCTGATCCCTGGATTGGGGTATTTACGGCCACCCGTTCCGCCCCGGCTTTTACTGTTTTGTTCCGGTTGTTGATAGCCGGTATACTTCTTTCCCGTCCGAAAATCGTTTTTACGGAGCCGGTAATTTCTGCCTGCCGGACCGTTTCCTCTATGAACGCCTTTATTCCGCTGTACCGGCTGAAATATTCCTTAATGAAAGAAGAAGCATCCTTCCTGGGTATCCCAAGTTCCTGGGACAGGCGGTAGGCGGACATTCCGTACATCACCCCGAAATTGATAGTTTTCGCTATGCGTCTGAGATCGGGAGTCACCGATTCCTCATCCGTTCCGAACAGAAGCGCCGCTGTCCTGCGGTGGATGTCGCCCCCTTCCCGGAATGCCCGGGACAATTCAGGATCTCCCGAAAGATGGGCCAGAATTACCAGTTCTATCTGGGAATAATCGGCGCTGAGCAGGTATTTTCCCTCCGACGCGATGAAGGCGGAACGGATTTTCCGACCCTCCTCCTCCCGGATGGGTATGTTCTGCAGATTGGGATCCTTACTTGACAGCCTGCCTGTTGCCGTACCGGTCTGGATGAAATGGGTATGAATCCGGCAGGTATTGGTGTTGATCAATTTCGGCAGCGCGTCGGCATAGGTGGATATGAGCTTGGAAAGGGTCCGGTGGTTCAGCACCATTTCCGGAACCACATCTTCCCGGGCAAGTTCCATAAGTACCGCCGTATCGGTTGAATAGCCGGTCTTTGTTTTTTTGACGGGTCTGAGCTTCCTGTCCTGGAAAAGCACTTCCTGCAGCTGCTTGGTGGAAGCTATATTGAACGTCTTTCCGCACTGCCGGAATATTTCTTCCTCGATACCGGATACACGCCTGAAGAGTTCTTCCCGGAACCGATGCAGAACATCCGCGTCAATCCCGATTCCGCGTATTTCCATGTCCGCCAGGATCTTTACTAAGGGCATTTCGATGTCACAGAACAGGGAAAGGAGGTTCCGGTCGGTGAGCATCTGCTGTAAAACCAGGTAGAGCCGGAACGCGATATCGGCATCTTCAGCGCCGTATTCGGCAGCTGATGCCAGGGGGACATTGCTGAAGAGGCTCCCTTTCGGAACGATATCGTCGTATTTAATCTTTTTGTATCCCAGGATCCGTTCAGCCAGGGCATCCAAACCGTATGTATTGGCCGTCGCGTCCAGTACCCAGGCAGCTATCATGGTGTCGAAGGATATGCGGGCCATCTCTATTCCCCAGCGGAAAAGGACCTTGTAATCGTACTTGAGGTTTTGACCGATAAGGGTTAACCCGGGATCTTCCAGGATCAATTTCAGTTTTTCCCGAACTATTTCCTTGCCGAGTTTTATCTTCTCCGGACATACCATGGGAATATACGCGGCCTTCCCCGGTTCCGTGGAAATACTGAAACCCACGGGAACAGCCGCCATTTCATCAAGACTGTTGGTCTCGCAATCGAAGGCGTAACATCCCCTCTCCTTTACTTCCCGGATAAGCCGGTCTAAGTCTTCCTCCGTTTCAATGATCCGGCAGACACTTTTCGCCGCGCCGCCGGCATCACCCAGGATTTCCAGAGGAATATCTTTGGTCCGGGTCTTAATCGCTTCCGCATTTGCTTCCGATTCAGCCGCTTTTGCGGCCTGCCGGTCAACGGAAATGCCGGGAAGCCCCTTCATTTCGTCAACAAGGCTCTTCATCCCTTCCCGGAGAAAAAGCGGAACCGCGTCATCCCCGTTCAGCCCTTTTATTCCGTATTGATCGACACCCAGCTCCAGCGGAACATCCCGTTTCAATTCAATCAAGGATTTACTAAGAAAAGCGTTCTCCCGTCCATCTTCTAACTTTTTCCGCTGAGCGGGAGTTCCCGCTTCCCCTATATTGGCATACAGGTTTTCCAAAGTTCCGAAATCGTTCAGCAGTTTGGACGCTGTTTTGGGTCCGACCCCCCGGACCCCGGGGACATTGTCTGAAGAGTCGCCGATCAATGACAGGTAATCCACGATCTGGGATGGTTCTACCAGCCAGCTCTCCTTAACTTCAGCAGGACCGAGAAGGGTAAAACTCCCCTGTTCAGGTTTCAGGACTTTGACCGGACCGTCCACCAGCTGGAGCAGGTCTTTATCACCGGAAAGAATATAGCATTCCCGGTTCTCCTGCCTGCACAACTCTGAAAGGGTTGCGATGATATCGTCGGCTTCATACCCGTTCTGTCTGACCGTTATTAGATCCAGAGTCTCCAGTATTTCTTCAATTACGGGAATCTGAGAGATGAGATCATCCGGGGCTTTTTCTCTGTTCTGCTTATACGGCTCGTACATCTCATGCCGAAAGGTAGGTGTTTTCGAGTCGAATACTATCCCGAAATACACAGGGTTCCGCTCCTTCATAAAGAGGAAAATAGAGCGGAAAAATCCGTATATTGCCGATACATTTTGACCGGCGGGATTTCTTAAGGGATTACGGATAAAGGCGAAATAGGATCGGTATATAAGGCTGTAACCGTCCAGAAGATAGAGAGGTTCTTTCATTAAAACTATTATACCAAAGGGGATCTAGGTTGTCATGTCCAGCATCGCCGGACTTCCCAGATTGCTGTAGGGACTCCTTCGGTTTTTCGGTATCCGCAGGCCGGATATCTCGGTCCTGAGAGAGGAGAGGCGCTCCCGGATCCTGTTCCGGTTTTCCAGGTTAAGTGAAGCCGCCGCGGAGCGCATCTCGGTGACCGCCTTTCTCAGACGGTTCAGTTCCGGGGTGCCCGCGGGAATGTTCCGGGAATACAGCTCTTCCAGGGGCTCAATTACACGCTGCAGCCTGATTATTTCTGAGAGGATTTCTTTCTCTATGAGAGTTTGATTATTCAGTTTTTCCGCGTCATCTTCCTGAATGGAAACCGACTCCAGCTTAAGACAACGGATATAAGCCTCAAACTTTTTCTGCTGTTCGGACAGCAGTTTCCGGAGCCGATTGAGTATGGCATCATTCCGGGATGATTTATCCTGCAATATTGACTCCTACCCGGGATTTTCCGTTTCCGTCGGCCGTCCCTTTTTCGAGCATCTCCCACGCTTCTTTCAGTTCAGCCATATTATCGCGGACTTCCTGAAGGGGTTCAGGTTTCTTTGCCATATTTCCCTCCATAAGGCGGTTGTTAAAGAACATATACAGATTAAACAGGTTTTTTGCGACTTCTCCGCCCTTGTTAAAATCAAGGGAAACCATCAGCTCAGCTATAACATCCTGGGATCTTATAATCGCGTTATTCACGATGTCGTACTTTTTTGTATCCGATTTCAACAGCTCAATTGCCCGGTCGATTTGCTTTAACGCTTCCTCGTAGAGCATAACGATGAGCTTTCCCGGACTTGCTGTCTTAACTGAAGTTTCCTTATACGCTTTCAGCCGGTCGGTGCGGGAATTATATGTCATGCAAGCCTCCTGTTTTATATGCTTCTTACCTTATATTCCCGCGTCCACTCCGCGGGAATCTCTAAAAATGACAGCCGAAGCCGTCACTTTACATGTTCCATCAATATCGACACAGGAACAATAGAGTATCCCTGTTCAAGCAGTCCGTTTATGAGCAGTCCCAGATGATTAAATAAGTAATCATCTCTCCCGCCGGCCGGGTCTGAATCGTTAGGTTTCCCTACGGTAAGAGAAACAATGGATCCCGGTTTCTTCAGATTCAGAATTCGCTCCACCAATTCCGGAGCACTCATGTAGAGATTCGGTATCCCTGAATCGGTGCGCTTCGGAACCCAATCCAGACTGTCCACATCCCTTCCGATGTAGGTATAATTCATTTTTTCCGCGGCCAGGATAATTTCTTCGTTATCGAAATAATGGGGCGCGTGCCACAGCAGAGATAATTCTTTTCCCGTCTGATCAAAATACTCATCTTCATTCCGGGCCAATCCCTGCCGGATAAAATCACCGGTAATCTTATACCGGGTTTCAGCCATATTAAAATAGGTATAGAAAAGCGAACCTACTTCATGCCCGGAATCGGCAATCTCTTTTACTGCCCCGGGATGACGGCGGATAAAATCACCGTTCACAAAAAAAGTAGCCTTAATGCCGTAATCGGCAAGAGTATCTAAAATGACCGGAAGCCCTTCGTTGGAATTGACAGCGTTAAAAACGAGGGAGATCTCCCTCCGTCTTATCCGGGATCCATGGGTAAATTTATTGGGATCCCGAACCTCATCTTCTTCAGGAAAGGGCTCGTATTTTTTTGCGGGAGGATTAAACAGCGTATCAGTGCCTAACTCCTTTATTTTCCTGACCATCACAATATTCTTATAATTTCCTGCGGTAAGAGACTCGGTGTACACCCTGTATTCATCGGAAGAGGTATTTCCGGGAGAAACGGCGTACACCGTTTCCTTTTCCCATTCATCCCCCTGGATGTCATAGGACAGGATTGTTGAGCCGGTCTCGATCAGCACTGTGTTTCCGGCTTTAGAAAATCCGTAGCGTCCGGGTTGGGAAAAACAGATAATTGCCCGGTCTCCCCCGGCATGGTCAATTACTTCCGTCACATTTTTTCCGGAGACGATCAAGGTGTCTGAATCCCGCCAGATAGCCGATATGGGTCCTGAATGGGAATAGGTCCCTTCCCTGGTCCAGGACAAATAATTTCGGATGACCACATCTTCCTCTTTTAAGAGGGCTACTTTCGTTTCATCGGGAGAGAGGACAATGTCGGTGATACCGTCCTCTTCAATACGGGTAAAAGGAATGGCTGACTTGGAGCGGTCTATCTGCAGTCTGAAGATATCTGTTCCGGTACTGCCTCCCTTTATGCTCCGTGTAAGAATAGTCACCGTGTCCGCGGTGGACCACAATACCCGTTTAACCGAAGTATTTCTGGGAAGAAAAAGGTACGGCAAAGTAAGGATATCGCCGGTTGAGAAAAAATCATCAGCCTGAAGAAAATAAAAAAGAAGATTCCTGCCGTCCCGGTTGAAAAGCAGCTTGGTGCCGTCCGGGGAAATCCAGAAGGAATCGAAATTGGTGTCATAAATAAAGGGGATCTTTCCGACAATCTTGCCTATGGTTAGAAGATCCTGGTAGATGGAATGGGTAAAAAACTCGGAGCTGTGAATCTCATAGAGCAGGGTTCCCGACAGATAGTAGAGTTGACTGCTCCCGCCCCATCGAATGCTGTTTATCGTCCCTTCTCCGAGAAGCCGGAAACTCTCATCAACAATCCGCTCCGCTTCCAGCTGGGCGGTAGAAAAATAAAACAGCGAATCATTTTTTTCATAGATAAAATATTTTGAGTCCGGAGCCCAGGAAGCCGCCGGACCTTCCAGACGCAGCTCGGCCCTGGAAGAGATGACGGTTTCGGTATCATCGGCAAGATTTCTGAGTACCAGGGAACCGTAGGCCGCCGATTCCGGACGCAGGTAGAGCAGGTAATTTCCGTCGGGAGAGGAGAGCAGCGGCAGAATCTTCCCGTTCCTGACGGGAGTTCCTTCCACAAAGGAGGGGAAAGCCCTGACCGGTTTCATTCCCAGTGTCTCCGGCGTACTCCGGAACACTCCGAAACGGTTTTGGATCTGAAGCTGGCCGGTTCCCTGCAGATACATGATGATTTCGGGGAAAAAGGTGAGTTGAGTCATGCCGGAAGTACCCAGTTCGGCCAGAAAAAGAGTCTCGTACGATCCGTGTTCCGGTATTTCAACCTCCGCTCCGAAAAGCAGGTTATTGTCCTTTGACAAATCGGTTCCGTAAAATTCAACCTCACCGATAACGGGGAGAACAAAGAAAGAGAACAGGATAATTGTTATACCCACGCGTTTCAATTGCATCACCTTTTCTGCCGTCACAACGTACACACCCTTATCCCATTTTCGGTTTTCCTGCGAGAAAACCTTAGTATCTTACCGGACATTTTGTTCTTTTTCGGCTTGGGAAATAATTTTATCAAGCTCCTCTTCAAGATCTACCAGCACCGAATAAAGCCGGTTCAGTCTGATCCCCCTGTTCCTTGAGACACGGAGTTCCAGAATATCCAAAGCACCGGATATTAATTCTTCGAAATTCTGCCTTGTTCGAATTTCAGACCCGCAGTAAGGGCAGAAACGGAAATCATACTCCAGAGCTTTAAAACAGTTAAAACATACGGAGGAAATTTTATCCAGCACCACTTTTATGATAGTTCAGAGACTGCCCGATTTCAAGGACAGGAATATTAAAATTTATTTAAAGCAGTTCCGCCGCCAGTTCAGCCAGTCTGCTCCGTTCCGATTTATCCAGGGTTACGTGGCCGCTCAGGTGTTGTCCTTTGAATGTCTCAACCAGGTAGGTGAGTCCGTTTGAATTTGAGTCCAGGTAAGGGCTGTCGATTTGATAGGGATCTCCGGTCAGGACGACTTTGGTTCCTTCACCAGCTCGGCTCACGATCGTTTTTATCTCATGAGGAGATAAATTCTGCGCTTCATCAATAATAATATACTGTGCCGGTAAAGACCGGCCTCTTATGTAGGAAAGAGCTTCGAGTTCGATTGTATTGCTGTTTAGAAGATGATCCACCGTCTTAACGTTCTGCTTTTTATACACACTCAGAATGTATTCCAGATTATCAAAGAGGGGCTGCATCCAGTGGGAGAGCTTCTCGTTTTTGGCGCCGGGAAGGTATCCGATGTCTTTTCCCATAGGGATGACCGGACGGCTGACGAGAACCCGCTTATACCGCTGTTCATCCAGAGTCATTTTAAGACCGGCGGCGATGGCAAGGAGAGTCTTTCCGGTGCCGGCTTTTCCGACCAGGGTCACCAGGGAAACTCTCTCGTCCAGCAGAAGTTCGAAGGCAATCCGCTGCTTGTCATTCAGTGCGCGGACACCGCAAACCGACGCCATTTTGTAGTCAACATACCGGAGTGACACCGATTCAGCGTCGTACCGGGTAACAGAAAACTCATTATTCACTCTGTCTCTGAGGATAACAAAATGATTCGGAGGAAGGACCGAGTTCCACGGAAGAAAACCCTCATTTCTCACAACCTCCAGGGAATCGGCAGACGCGTCCTGTTCTGAGTATCCGGAATACAGGTTGTTGATGTTTACCTTCTGCTTCTCGTAATCTACCGCTTTTATTCCCAGAGCCGTAGCTTTTACCCGGGCGTTGATGTCCTTAGAAACAAAGAAAACCCGTTTTCCCGCTTTCTGCAGACCGTAGGCGGTCAGAATGATTTTATTATCGGTCTTGTCCTGCAGGAGATCCCTGGGCACATCTTCAGGCTGGGTGTGGGCAACCCTCAGGGTTGACCCGTTTTCCATCTTGACACCCTCGCTCAGGTTGCCGTGACGGCTTATATCATCCAGAAATCTGATGGAATGACGGGCGTTTCTTCCCCGTTCATCAGAGTAAGTCTTCAGCCGGTCCAATTCTTCCAATACCCAGAGGGGAATGATAACTTCATTGTCCCGGAAACTTAAAATCGCGTCGGGCCGGTGGATAAAAACATTGGTATCGATGACGAAGGTTTTATCGCCGTTCTTTTCTTGACTCATGGAAGACCTATTATAAATTTCTCAATCCCCATTGTCCATAACCGGAAAAATAAGTACTCTATGCACCGATGAATGAAATCCCCCACAAGCCGCTAATTGTCCAGAGCGACATGACCCTTTTACTTGATACTCACGATCCCGGATTTGACGAGGCACGGGGGAAAATATCTTCCTTCGCTGAACTTGAGAAGTCACCGGAACACATCCATACTTACCGGATCTCGCCCCTTTCCCTTTGGAACGCTTCCAGCGCCGGTATAACCCCTGAAAGCATCACCGAAATCCTTTCCAGATATTCCCGGTATCCGATACCGGGGAATGTACTTTACACCGTTACGGATATCACCGGCAGATTCGGGAAAATCCGCCTTCTGTCAGGCGGTGAGTCTGATTCGGTATTGTTCCTGTCCGTTCCGGAGGAAACGGTAAGGGAAGAGATTGTCTCGGACAAAAAACTCGTTAAACTCGTAGAGCCCGCGGACGGGGGATTCAGAATCAGCCTCTTTAACCGGGGAACGGTAAAACAGGAACTGCTCCGGATCGGCTATCCGGTAAAAGATGAAGCACCCCTTAAAAAAGGAGAACATTTTCCATTCAGCCTGCGGGAGACGGCAGTATCCGGAGCACCTTTAACCATCCGTGATTATCAAAAGGACGCGGTCAGAGCTTTCCTCGGCGGGAACGAACCGGGTACCGGTTTCGGGACTGTGGTGCTTCCCTGCGGAGCCGGTAAAACGGTGATCGGTATCACGGCCATGTCTGAATTAAAAGTGAACACCCTTATCGTTACAACAAACGTGGCCTCAGTCCATCAGTGGTCCCGGGAACTCATCGACAAAACCGACATCGACCCCTCGGATATCGGGGAATATACCGGAGACACCAAAAAGATCCGCCCGGTAACCATCGCAACGTATCAGGTACTGGTATGGCGGGGAAACAAGGAATCGGATTTCCCCCATTTTGCCCTTTTTAAAGAGCGGGAGTGGGGATTCATTATATATGATGAGGTGCACCTCCTGCCCGCGCCGGTATTCCGGGTGACTGCTGAACTCCAGGCAATCCGGCGGCTTGGCTTGACTGCCACGCTGGTAAGAGAAGACAGCCGGGAGGAGGACGTCTTCTCCCTGGTCGGCCCGAAGAGGTACGACTTCCCCTGGCGGGATTTAGAATCTAAAGGATGGATAGCCCAGGCGGAATGCGTGGAAATCCGGGTTGAGTTGGACGATCAGCTGAAGATTCCTTATGCCACGGCAGACAAGCGGGGGAAATTCCGGATCGCCAGTACCAATCCCAGGAAAAAACAAATCGTAAAAACCCTGCTCAGTGAACATCCCGATGATTACATCCTGGTGATCGGACAGTATCTGGATCAGCTCAAGGAAATCGCGGAAGAAATTGACGCGCCGATAATTACCGGAAAAACACCGAACAAGGATCGGGAACGTCTCTATGCAGATTTCCGGGCAAAGAAACTGAAAGTGATTGTTGTTTCCAAAGTAGCGAACTTTGCCATTGACCTTCCCGACGCCTCCATGGCGGTTCAGATATCAGGAACCTTCGGGTCCCGGCAGGAGGAAGCACAGCGTTTAGGAAGGATACTCCGCCCAAAGGAACAGACGGCAAATTTTTATACCGTTGTCTCACGGTACACCACGGAAGAAAGTTTCAGCGCGAACAGACAGAAATTTCTCACCGAACAGGGATACCGGTACCGGATTGAATCGTGGGAAACCGTAAACACATGAACCGCAGAGATGCCGAACAGGAAACAGCTTCGTGGCGCTCCAGTCTTATTCAGCTTCCGGACCGGAAATTCAGGTCAATCATCCGGAACTACCTCGGCCCCGTTGCAACTCCCTACAATAAGCAGGATTTATACCGTTCCCTTCTGAAATTTCTCCGGAGAGAGGATATAAGACGAAGGATCACAGCCCTTATAAACCGTGACGACGCCTACATACTAAGCGCCATTTATTTCGCCGGGTCCCCTCACTCCCAAGCCTTTCTCGGATTCCTGTCGGAAAAATTCGGCGCGTTGGAAAGCGCCCGGAAAGTGCAGAACCTGCAGGAGCGGCTGCTGATCCACGAAAATTCGGCTGACCGGTCCCTTCATCTAAATCCGGTATTAAAAGAGGATCTATTGTCACGGGTCGTCTCCGGAGATATCCTGTTTCCGTCCTTACCGGCAGATCCCCCCGGAACCGCTGTTTACCGTCTCGGCGATTCATACCTAGCCGCCGTGTTATCCTATTTACTCGATACACCGAGCCTGCTGAGAACCGATAAAACCTATAAAAAACGGGGAGAAGCTGAAATCGCGGAGATATTCGGAACGGAAACAGATTTCTTCCTGCAAACTGTTCATATGCTGGTGTATTTGGGTCTGGCCGAAATCTCCTCATCGGAAGTTATTGTATCTTTTAAAAATTGGAGGGCCTTCGCGTCCCTTCCTCAAGAGGAACGGAATTTAAGTACCGCGGTGTCATTTGCCCTGTCAGGGGAGACCGGCAGGGAAGATGAACAGGCCCTATCGATTTTTCTGAATTTGATTAAACGGGACCGGGGGTACAGGGAAGAGGTGCTGTCACAGATGCTCGAATACGGCCGTCTTTTGGCACAGAGAAAGGGGACCGGTTCCGCCTCATCACTGATCCGGCGGCTGGTCCGGACAGGAGCGCTGATCCTGATCAGCGGTACGGATCAAGAAAACAGCAGCTATTGCCTTAACCCGCGTTTTCCGAAACCCGGTACTGATACGGCTCATCACAAGCGAATATCAATACAGCCCAATTTTGAAGTCGCTATTGATCCCGCACTGGACCTGCCGACAGTACTTCCCGCGGCAGCGGCTGCGAAAATTACGCGGTTTGATATTTTTCCTCATTACGAAATCACAAAAAACAGCTTCAATAGGGCCGCGGAGCATTATCAGACATCCAAGTTAATTTCCATGCTCAGGAAGGTGAATGGGGGCAGTCTGCCCGTCAATATTGAATCAACTCTGAAGCAGTGGCAGCAGGAGCGGGAAGGAATCGGTCTCTACCGGGGAACGGTACTGGTAACCGATAAAAAACGGCACGATCTTGTCGCCCATTCAGCCGCGCTGAAACAATACATAAAAGAAATTATCGCTCCCGGTGTATTTCTACTGGATGAACGTTCCCCCGCCAAGCTGAGGAAAGCCATGGAAAGTGCCGGTATCGATATACCCGCGTCATCTCATACAGTGTCATCGGAACCGATCAGGATTCCGGTATCAAGGAATGTTCCTTCATCACCTTATATCAATTCCAATGAAGAGCGGATTACCCGGGAGGACCGCGGCAGTGATGATGAGGGTCAAGACATTGTCCGGGAGCTTGAGCAGGCCCTTAAAGCGCGGAAATTACCGGAAGGGTCTGAAAGCAGACTGCACCAGCGGATAAAGGAAAAGATGATCCTGGTTCCGGAACAGCTGGAAACGGACGACCAGGAAAATGAAGTAACCGAAGCTAAGGGACTGAATTATGTCGGGAAGGTCCGCATCATCGAAAAAGCGCTGGAGAGCGAAAACTCCCTTCTGGAAGCCGTTATCAGAGGAAAGGGCGGAGTGCCGGAACGGTTTATCTTCCGTCCCCGGAGGGTGTATACTTCCGGCAGCAGCCTGTATGTGGAAGGGATCATGAACAAGGACGGCAGCGAGGTTAAGTTGGCGGTCCGGAAGATCTTTCTGATACGGGATATCGGTTTTTTTTGATATGGCCATGTTTCTGGGAATTGATATCGGAACATCCGGTGTAAAATCCGGCATATTTTCCTCTAACGGAGAGCTTCTTGGAGTGAGCAGGGGTTCGTCCTATCAGATTTCCTCCCCCCGCCCGGGCTGGGCGGAAAATGATCCGGCAAGGTGGAAGCTCTCTCTGCTTGAGTCCCTCTCTTTACTGCGGACCGTTCACGGAATAGATCTTTCCAGCGTGTCCGCTGTGGGTATTACCACGTTTTATCCTGTCGTCGTTCCCATGAGCAGAGACGGCCGGCCATTGTATCCCGCCGTGATGTACTGTGACGGCCGGGGAGCCGAAACCGCGGAAAAAACCGGAAAGCGGCTTAACGGCCGATTCCATGAGCTTACCGGTAACCGTCTATCCACCGGAAACACCGGCGGCGTGAGTATGGCGTGGATCAAGGAGCATCTGCCCGAAATATACCGGAACACCGGATGCTTGGGATTCGCCAACACCTACATCATAAAATACCTCACCGGGACATTCGCTACCGATCCTTCCACAGCTTCGCTATCCGGATTAACAGCAAAAGATGATTACAGCCGATGGGACCGGAGCCTGACGGAAGCATTCGGACTAGAAGCGGACAAGCTGCCGGACATCGTGCAGTCCGCGGAACCCGCCGGCACAATAACAGAGTCGGCGGCCCGGGAAACCGGCCTGCCCCGGGGCATACCGGTGGTCCCGGGGTGCGGAGATACCCCGGCTGCCGCCGTCGGTTCGGGAGTGATCCGTCTGGACATTCCCGTAGACATTGCCGGCTCCTCCGACAGCATTCTGCTGCCGTCGTCAGCCCCGTCCGGAGACCCGCGGCTGGTTAACTCCGCCTTTCCCCGCCCCGGATGGTTCGGGATCATCGGTACCGTAACTTCAAGCGGAGCTTCGCTGGAGTGGTTTATCCGGAGCTTCCTGAAAGGAGAGAGGAACAATTTTCTGAAGCTGCTGTCTACCTCTCCGGAAAAAGATTTTCCGGTCTTTCTCCCGTACCTTCAGGGTGAACGGACACCCCACTGGGACAGTGCCGCGTCCGGGCTTTTTCTGGGTCTCACCATCAGAACCGGACTCCGGGAGCTCGCTGAGGCTGTGCTTCTCGGTACCGCCTTCGCGTTGAAAGATTCCGTTTCGGTTCTGGAAGAAACCCGGGACCGTCCTTTCCCGGAAATCAGAATGGTGGGCGGAGGAACGGCAATCGAACGATGGAACCGGATGAAAGCGGATGTTTTAGAAAGACCGGTCAGAATCATCACGTTTCCCCACACCGGAGTTCTCGGCGCGGCGGTACTGGCGGCCGAATCCGCGGGTGAAACAGATTTTTCACCGGACATTCCGAGTCTGCCCCCTATCGCGCCTGATGACCGAAAGAAGGAACAGTACCGGGAAATGTACGGTATCTACCGTTCCGCGTACACAGCGAACAGTTCCCTGATGAAGAGGCTTTCCTCAATCTGAGAAGGGCCTCTCCTCCTGATCCTTCATGAAGGAGAGCCGGAGAAAAGTGAAAACTGTTGTTCCGCCTGGGCCGTAAACATGGAGTCGCCGGTAATGATTCTGCACCCGGACTTCTCCGCCCGTTTTATAAATGCCGTTTTAACGGGAGTATAAATGATGTCATAGACTATTTCGCTCCCCCGGAACCGGTAACCGGGAACCGGATCTTCCGAGATACGGGGATGCATCCCCACACTCGTGCACTGCACGATGAGTCCGGGAGTACCGCCTGCCCCCAAATCATCCAGGTGCCTGCCGGTAACCTCGGTGCTGCCCAGAGCGGAAAGTTCTTCCGCCGCCTTCCGGGCTTTTTCCGGTGTCCGGTTATAAACTGTCACCTTTGCCCCCTTTCCGATAAGCGCCCATATGATTCCTCTGGCTGCTCCTCCTGCCCCGATTACGGCGGTATCCATGTTTTTAAGTGTGATCCCTTCGAGGGGGGCCAGGAATCCGGGGATGTCGGTATTGGTTCCCCGCCAGGCTCCTCCGGAGCGGTACATGGTGTTACAGGCACCGGAAGCCCGGACAGTGTCGTCACAGGCCGATATGTGGGGAATCACCGCCTTTTTATGGGGGATAGTGACCGAGAGCCCCTGTATG
Source organism: uncultured Spirochaetales bacterium (assembly GCA_964384485.1). Classification (GTDB taxonomy): domain Bacteria; phylum Spirochaetota; class Spirochaetia; order CAYLLE01; family CAYLLE01; genus CAYLLE01. The sequence continues at coordinate 14,719 of CAYLLE010000075.1, forward strand.
TTCAGGATTTCCGCGGATTCCAGAAAAGGTGTAACCGAATCGACAAGGAACGGCAGGTAGACGGCATTCCGGCCCCTTTCCCGGAACCGGGGATTGTGAAAATGGGGGCTCCTGGAATGGGCAACGGGATATCCGATTACTCCGAAAATGTCCGTTTCGGTATTGATACTGCCGTACCGGTACAAATCAAGGAGCAGATCCGGATCGGCATGACCGGGCGCCGCTTCGGTTCCCGGCGGGGAACAGAAGGTGATCCACGATCCCAGGAGCGGAGCAAGTATCCGGGTCGGGATGCCGTACTCCCCCATTCCGAGAAGGATCACCTTCCGGCGGCGGGGATTCCGAAGCAGTCCGAGTTCCCGGTATGCTTTTATCAGATCCAGAAAAGCGGCGCTGCTTTCGGGCATTACCGCGGCTTTCGGGATTTCATCTTCCCGGCGGGTAAGCGAGTTTATCCGGCGAGTAAGGTCTATGGGAACACCGGTGAAATCATGGAATGACCTGATTATGGTTATCCCTTTATTTCTAAGGGTACGCGTTAGATCATCAGGAGAAAAATCTTCCTCCATGTCGATATAATCCGGGACAGCCGGAGCATCCGCCAGTGACGCGATTAATCTGACCCGTTCACTCTCGGTGCCGCGGAACTTTCCCCCGTCCGTTTCCCGCCGGACCGTACAGATCAGCCGGGGCGGATTTTTCATGCTGTTCCGGAGCAGCCCCGGAAAACTATGGGCCGAGTCGTATTCGGACCGGTTAAGGAGATCAATACGAAGCTCAAGAATATCAGCCTTGTCACGGTATTTTACCGCGGTTTTTAGGTTTTCCCGGAGAGCCGAACCGGTTAAAGTTAAACAGAGCACGCCCGGGATTCCTCTATTCTTTGTACGGGAGTTTCGCTCCCTTGAGGAGATACTGGGTGAATTTTTTTACCGGAACCGGCTTTGAAAAAAAGTAGCCCTGAATAAACTCGCATCCCTCTCCGAACAGGAAGGAAAGCTGGTCCTGCTGTTCCACCCCCTCCGCCAAGGTCTCAATCCGCAGGTTCCTTGCCATGGAGATGATTGCTTTTACGATTTCCTGGTTGTTTATGTTGATACAGAGATCGTCGATGAATGATTTGTCGATTTTTAGGGTGGATATAGGAAACCGCTTTAAATAATTCAGGGAAGAATAGCCGGTACCGAAATCATCGATGGAAATGTGGATTCCGTGTTTGCGGAGCTCTTCCATTTTAATAATGGCATCCTCGGGATCACTCATCACCGTCCCTTCGGTCAGTTCCAATTTAAGATATTTTCCTTTAATTTTAAGGGAGGCAAGAATACCCGTTATCCGTTCAACGATGTCGGACTGTTTGAATTGAGAAGGTGAAAGATTTACAGAAATGTAAATATCTTTATGCCCGGCTTTATGCCACAGAGAAAGATGCTTACACGCATGATACAAAGTCCAATGACCGATGAACCGGATATCACCGCTCTCCTCCGCTATGGGGATAAATCGGGAAGGAGGGATGTTTCCGAGCTGGGGATGTTTCCATCGAATAAGGGCTTCCGCTCCCCGGATCATGTGATCGGTATCCACAAAGGGCTGGTACACAAGCTGGAACTGCTTGAATCCGCTGTTATGGATCGCGGAGGCGAGCTCTTTTTCAATTTTTATATCCTCGTGGTACCGATTGCCGATCTGATCGTTGTAGATCATATATCCTTGACCGATTTTTTCACTTTCCGTCAAAGCGATGTCGGCACTGGCCAGGAGGTTTTCCTTGTTGGAAGCATGGTCGGGAAAAACAGCGATGCCCATATGACAGCCGAAGCTGATATCCTCAGCAGGCGGTTCGTGGGGCACTATAATATTACTTAAAATTCGTTTTGCGATTTTTGTTACCGAATCACCATTGGACAGATGATCGACAATAATAAAAAATTCATCCACCCGGTCGGACTGGTAAACCTTATCCTTTTCGATTTCCTGAATCCTCAATACGGTCTTGTACAAAAGCACCTTGTTTCTATCCCGGTTGTTTCTGATTTTCGCGTATGAATTATCCAGTCTGATGATTATTACCGCGCACTTCTTATTCAGTCCCTGGGAAACTTTCAGGAGCCGTTCCAAATCCCGGTCCATGATCCGGCGTATGGGCAGACCGGTAATGGGATGATGATTAATGAGATCCTGGAGTTCTCTATTCTGATCGGTGAGTTCCGCGATTTCCCGTTCCAGATATTCATTACGGGATTTTAAGCTTTCAATTTCATCCTTTGGACTTTTAGTTACCGTCCGAGTATTCTCCATTTTCTCTCCCGGAAGATTGTGTTCTAAGTATAGTCCATTTCATGAAAATCTCAAACATTAAAGCT
>CAYLLE010000076.1:0-17024 GCA_964384485.1 uncultured Spirochaetales bacterium
TCCGGGGGATTTCCCCCGGAGGGGACAAGTGTTGCTTCTCGGACTTGAACGGGGGATGCGGATGTGATCACCGGGAATTGCTGGTTACTCAAATGACACAGCTTAAGCTTAAATCCGCTTTTCAATTAAGATATGTTGGAGTACTCTATATTCAGGAGGTACAAATGGCAGATATAATTGATTATAAAATTGTCGGAAATGATATGCAGATGGTGGAAGTGACCCTTGATCCGGGAGAAGGAGTTCGGGCGGAAGCCGGTGCCATGATTTATATGGAGGAAGGGATCGAGATGCAGACTTCCACCGGTGGCGGTATATTCAAGGGACTGAAGAGGATGATAACCGGAGAAAGTTTTTTTATCACCTCATTTTTAAATGACAGTCCCGGCAGAAGCAATGTTGGTTTTGCGGCGCCATACCCGGGGAAAATTATTCCGCTAGATTTGAGTTCTCACGGCGGTAATTTTATTTGCCAGAAAGATTCTTTTCTCTGTGCGGCTCAGGGAATCGAGGTTGAAGTAGCATTTACCAAAAGACTTGGCGCCGGTCTTTTCGGCGGAGAAGGTTTCATTCTTCAGCGGCTTTCGGGAGACGGTTTATCATTTATACATGCCGGCGGAACAATTGTGGAGAAAAAACTGAAAGCCGATGAAACGCTCCGGATCGACACGGGATGTATAGTCGGTTTCAGCACAGAAGTGAATTACGATATTCGGACAATAGGCGGATTCAGGAATGCCCTATTCGGGGGTGAAGGTCTGTTTATAGCACAGCTTACAGGACCCGGGATTGTATATTTACAGAGTCTCCCGTTCTCCCGGTTAGCTGATCGAATATTGGCCGCTGCAAATTTCCAGGCGAAAGGGGAAACCGGTAGAGGCAGGGGAGGCTTCTTAGGTTCCTGACACCTTTTCAAAGAATAATTAGGAGTAAAGTATGAAAGCAGGATGGTCTAACACAGTGATAACACCGCCTATTGGTGCGCCCATGGCAGGATTCGCTTCACGGAAAGGAGTAAGCAGAGGTGTACATGATCATCTATATGCCCGGGCTTTGCTCTGTGACGGCGGTGAAGGATTGGCCGGAATCGTTACCGCCGATGTAGTCGGATTTCCTGAATGGATAGTAGAAAAGATACGGATAAAGGCTCATGAAAACATCGGTATTGATCCTTCCGGTTTAATAATTGCGGCAACACACAATCATTCCGGACCCGCCCTCACCGAAGGATACGGCGGGTTCGGAACGGTCAAATCGGAATATGCCGAAACACTGATCGATCATATAACCGGAATCCTCATTTCGGCGCACCATACCATGAAACCGGTAACAGCCGGAACCGGGAAATCGGTTATCTCAGGGGTGGGCACAAACAGGAGAACAGCAGACGGCTTGCCTGTTGATCCTGAGCTCGGAGCAATTCGGTTTTTTCCCGAAGACAATTCCGGAAGTTTAGTGCTAATCAATTATACCTGCCATGCGGTCGTACTGGGACCTGACAACCTTCTTTTTTCCGCTGATTATCCGGGATATGCTGTAAAGACAGCTGAGAATATTCTCGGGGCCGGTACGCAGACAATGTTTACAAATGGCGCCGCCGGTGATGTTAATACAGGACACTCCGCGGATTTAAGTGCCTTAGGGTACCCGATTCCCGGAAGAACCTTCCAGCGAGCTTCCCGTCTCGGACGCATCGTGGGATCAGGAGCCGCCGGTTTAGCGGAATCCCTCGAATCTGAAGATGACGGCACTGTGAGATTTACAAACAGAAAAGTTAAGCTGCCGGGTAAAAACCTCCCGTCCCTGAACACTGCTCAAGAAGAATTAGAAGCGGCAAAGAGACAGCTCAAAGATCACGAGAACAGCGGTAAGAGTGAGGAAGAACTTATTAAACCGCGGGTCCGGGAATTATATGCACGGCTTCTGGTGAAAAACATCAGGAAAAGCGGAAGCAAACGGGAAAAAGAAATTGAAATTGAAGTTCAGGCGGTACGGATCGGCAGTTCCGTCTATATCGCCATCCCTTTAGAGCTCTTCGTTTCCATAGGTCTACGGATTAAATCAACCTCTCTCCCGGGAAGCATCTTCATTGTCGGATACGCCAACGGGAGCTCAGGTTACATGCCCTCCCGGGAAGCTTACGGAGAGGGGGGATACGAACCGGTGAGTTCGAAATTTTCACCGGATGCCGTAGAAATACTTGAACGGGAGATGATTTCGGCAGCGTCAGCACTTTTTTAAGCAGCCCTTATGCCGGTAAACTTAGAGTATCACCACCTATCTTCCACAATATCTCTAATACATCATCGTTCTGCAGATATATTAGAGATATTAAATTCAAAAATGTGGATTTTATTGTTGACAGCTCAGAAAAACGCCATCTATACTGAACATAATACTCTTAATAAGGAGGAGTTATGAAAAAGTATCTGTGTTCAATTCTGTTTCTCCTGATGCTGGGTCTGCCCTTGTTTGCCATGGGCGGCGGCGAGGAAGAATCGGACACCATTGAAGGAAGCGAAATAGTTGTCCTTTCCTGGGAATCCGATAATCCGCAAACATCAACAGTGAAGGCGCATCTCCCTGCCTTCGAGGAACAAACAGGAGTGAAAGTGAATTTCACAACTATGGGGTTCGGCGATCTCCATACCCGGATGGCTACTCTGTTTGCATCTAAAAGTGATGCGGTGGACGTAGCTGCTGTCTGGAAAGGTTCCGTACAGCGTTTCGCGGCTCCGGGTTACCTGTATGATATCTCCGATGATGTGAGCGAAGATTACGTAGAGGGGCTTACAGCGGCAGTGGACAGCTTCCGGTACGAAGACGGTCTCTACGGTCTCCCCTATTTCATGAGCTTCCGGATGTTTTACTATAATAAGGCAATCTTCCGTGACGCGGGTCTCGACCCCGACAATCCTCCTGAGACATGGGAAGAATTGGTCGCGGCAGCCAAAGCAACAACGAAAGACACCACCGGAAACGGAAAGGTTGACCAGTGGGGTCTTCTTCCGACCGGTATAGGCGATGCTGATAATTCGGTCATGGATTTTCAGATGCTCTACTATTTGTCAGGCGGAGACGGGCTTTTTGACGAAAACGACAATCCCACATTCAACAGCCCCGCCGGAGTAAAGGCACTAACCCTGTATAAAGAACTATACGAAGCAGAGGTTGTTGATCCTGCAAGCTGGACCATCGACAGCGGAGGAGATCGGAGAGCACGGTGGATGCAGGGACATACAGCCATGGTATTTGAATGGCCCAGCCTTTGGAAGCAGGCGAATACTCTTGAATCATCCAAGGTTAAAGGCGATGTCGGAATTGCTCCTATGCCGAAGATCGAAAGGATCGCGGGAATATCAGGTGATGAAGGACTGGCCGTTTCGGCTTTCTCGAAGAACAAAAAGGCAGGTGTTGCACTGCTCAAGTTCATCTCAAGTACCGAAATCAACAAGGAAAATACCCTTAGAGTCGGATGGATGCCCACACAGGTATCTCTTTTGACCGATCCGGATATCCAGGATGATCCGAGTTTGGCTCCGATGATGAAGGTCGCTTCTGTCCAAAATAGATATTATATGGACAGATTCGCAGCACCTTACAGCAATGAAGTTTCAAACGAAGCACTTGGTGTAGCCATCGTAAATGCTGTGGAAGGTTCGATGGGAATCGAAGAAGCCCTGGAATGGGCAGAAGAAAAAAGTAAAGAGATCGTAGCGAGTTATAAGTAACAATACTCGGCTGCCCGGACACCCGGGCAGCCGTTTTTTTAAAGGAAGAGACGTGAAACGAGTTTTTAATAAACTGGAGGGCATGAGAGAAAACACATTCGGTGTTTTCCTTCTTTCCCCCACAATCATCCTGCTGCTGATTTTTATCGCTTTTCCGATCGGTTACTCAATCTTTCTGAGTATGACCGATTATGCAACATCCAGGGGCTTTCCGGCGGAATTCATTGGACTCGGTAACTATACCGAAATGCTTCGGAATCCAATCTTTTTATCAAGCCTTTGGAAAACAGGTTATTTCAGCATCATTTTCCTTTTTTCAACAACCGTAATTGGAATGTTAATAGCACTCCTTTTAAATCAAAAGTTTATCGGCAGGAATTTTGTCATAGGCTGTCTTCTAATACCGTGGGCAATTCCCAAAGTTGTAAACGGCTTGATCTGGAAATGGATATACGACGGCAATTACGGGATCTTCAACGCAATTATGGTTAAGCTCGGGCTTATTGACCAGTACCAATTCTGGTTTGGACATTCGCCGCTAGTTGCGATTCTCTTAATCTCCATAGCAAATGCGTGGAAGCTTATGCCTTTTGTTGCGCTGCTCCTTTTAGCAGCACTGCAGACAATACCCAGAGAATTATACGAATCCGCGAAAGTAGACGGGGCAAATCCGATCCGCAGATTCTATCACATAACAATTCCGCAGCTCCGGTATCCCCTCATTATAATATTCATCCTGCAGACAACCGCTGCTGTAAAGGTATTTGATATCATTGCCGTTCTGACACAGGGAGGTCCGGGAGATAAAACGATGGTCACCTATTACTATATCTATCGCGTAGCGTTTGATTACGGCAATATCGGAAAGGCAACTGCCGGGGCCTATATGGTGACCGCAATTATAATCATATTTGCGGTATTTTATTACAGGTTCCTCGGAAGGAAGGAAGACCGATGAACGGTGTAAAGATTAAAAATAAAATCGGCAGAATCCTTCTGTACGTAGCGGCAGTGCTGATCGTTTTTTTTCTGATCGGACCCTTTATATGGGTATTTATCACCAGTCTGCAGCGGAGCGATCAGCTCATGACAGTACCTCCTCAGGTTTCAATAAAAAATTTTAACCTCCGTTATTACAAACAGCTTTTCTCAGATTCAAATTTTAGGCTGGCCTTAAAAAACTCCCTGGTTATTATCACCCTTTCTTCCCTGTTCGCCATGGCTATTGCGTCCCTTGGCGGCTACGCGGTCGGTTCCTTCAGAATGAAGCGGAAAGGGCTGCTCCTTTTTTCAGTTCTTGCTGTTCAGCTTACCCCGGCTCTTGCTCTGCTCATACCGCTGTTTATGATTTTTAATACATATCAGCTGGTAGATACATATGCCGGTTTAGTTTTCGCGTTTTTAACTTTTCAAGTACCTGTAGCTATCTGGATTCTGCGGGGCTTTTTTAATTCTATTCCGCGCGAATTATTCGACTCATCCCGTATTGACGGATGTTCACGGTTCGGAACATTTTTCCGAATAGCCCTTCCCTTAGCACGGCCCGGAATCGTCGCCGTAGGTATATTCACATTCATACAGGGGTGGAACGATCTTCTTATCCCTCTTGTATTGAGCGTTTTTGAGCGGACCATGTTAACGGTTTATGCCGCATCTTTCGGCGGATTATACGACACCAACTACGGAGGAGCAGCAGCCGTTGCAATGCTTTCCGCCCTCCCGACTATTATACTAGCAATAATATTTCGAAAACAACTGATCTCCGGACTCACTGCCGGTGCAGTAAAGGGTTAGAAGATGAAAGATCTGTTATCACCCCGCGAGAGAATGGAAACTGTATTACAGCACCGGACTCCTGACCGAGTTCCGGCTACAATGCATGCCCGGGGAGAAATACAGCGCCGGTTAATGGAACGGTTTTCGGTATCAAAATTTGATGATGTCCTGGACATACTAGGAGCAAGATTATACGCAGATTTTGAACCGGAACTTATTTTTCCGGAATATCAAAAACGGGTCACCGGTACGGTCCGGGGAGATTGCCCCTTTGCCGGTAAAAGTGTGATTTTTCATGATGAACACACTTTCGAGGACCCATGGGGAGTAATACGGCGGATCGGCAGTGACGGAAAATATGTTGAATGGGTGTCAGGTCCCCTTGCTGAGAAAGATATGTTAGAACAATATCCGTTTCCCGGTGCCGAAAACATCCCCCGGTTATCGGAACTATCCGATAAAATTGAAGCAGCAAAAAAAGAAGGACTCTACACCCGGGTTTTTGTCCCTAATCCGTATAAATCCGCATGGTACTTAAGGGGAATGGAGAACCTTCTTATGGATTATATGCTTGATCCTGAATATATAGGTTCATTATATAAAAAGATCTCTGAGTTCTGGATTTTAGTATTAAGCCGGTTTGTTCAAGCAGGTATAGATATGATTGCGATTGAAGGAGATATCGCAATGCAGGACCGGATAATAATGGGCGCGGACCGCTGGAGAAAGCATGATAAGCCGGTATTAAAAGAGATGATCATGAGCTGCAGAAAAATAAACCCCGAAGTAACCACCTTTTTCCATTCAGACGGGAACATCATGCCTGTTATGGCTGATCTCATTGAGACAGGTTTTCAGGTAATTGATTCACTTCAGCCGGAGTGTATGGATCCGTATGAGGTTAAACAGAAATTCGGAGCTCAAATTGTTCTTCACGGGTGCGGAAGTCTGCAGCACACGTTACCCCATGGTACACCGGATGACTGCAGAAAGGAAGTGAAAGAGCTGATTGAAGGATGCGGCAAAAACGGCGGACTTGTACTCCGGCCATCAAATATGATCGGATTCGATGTGCCTCTTGAAAATATTACGGCATGGTTCGAAACCGCCAGAGATTATCAATTATAAGGAGACAAAGTATGAAGGAACAGATTGGGATAGGAATTGTTGGAGTCGGGATAATGGGTTCTAAGCACGCCAGGATATATTCAGAAATATCCGGAGCCAAGATTGTGGCCATCGCCGACATCAACTTGGAAAAAGCAAAATCGGTGGCGGCTCAATACGGTGCAAAGGCTGTCAGTGATTACCATGAACTTTTAGAGATGAAAGAAATCGATGCAATGCATATCGCAACACCTGATCATCTCCACCGTGACCCGGTGATAGATTCCCTGAAGTCCGGGAAACATGTTCTTGTTGAAAAACCAATGGCAACAACTGTGGCGGACGCTAAAGAGATCGTGTCCATTTCTGAACAAACCGGCTGCCATGTCCAGGTTAACTACACACACCGATGGGCAGCCCCCTACGCGGAGACGGAACGGCTGATCCGCTCGGGTGAAATCGGTGAAGGGGTCATGGTATATGCCCGTAAAAATGACAAAATATGGGTCGCCACCAAGATGATGAACTGGGTGGAAAGAACCTCATCGGCATCTTATCTCTCTACCCATGATATCGACCTGGTATTGTGGTTCTTAAAAACAGACGTAGAATCAGTATATGCCCAGGGAGTTAAACGGGTTCTGAAATCAAAAGGGGTCGATACAGAAGACGGTATTCAGGCTCTGGTAAAGTTCACAAACGGCGGCATAGGTACATTCGAATCCTCCTGGATCCTGCCCGACACTATGCCCACAACAACAGACTCTTTTATAGAAATTGTAGGTGAAAAGGGTACAATTCATGTTGACAGAATACATGAGGGACTCAAAGTAGCAACACAGGACCAATATCAATTTCCGAAACTGTCAATGAATCTAGAAATCGACGGCAAACTGCGCGGTGCTCTCCGGTGTTCTCTGGAAAATTTTGTCAACGCGCTTCTTACCGGAACAAAACCAGAGCCGGACGCGGAAAACGGATTAAAGATCGTGCTTGTAAGTTCAGCTATTCAGGAATCAATTAAACTGAATAAACAGGTAACAATCAAATCGTTGCTGGATTGACACGTTGTTCCCCTATCTGTAGTATTTAGAAAAAATAAGGAGATATCCATGGCAAATAAACCTGAAAACATCCGTGCAAAAATCAAGGCTGAAATTGACGCCAGTCAGAACATCAAAGAACCTGGTAAAATTTCTGTTTACTTAAAGAAAGAAGGCTTCTTATTTTTCGGAACAAAGAAAATTGTTGTAAAAGGCCGGGTTGTTTCGGAAAAAGAGAAAGAACATGTATTTGAAATTGCCCGGAACAAGGCCGGCGAGATGGAAGTTGTCGACGAATTGTCTGTCAAAAAAACATAGAAGTGTTGCGAAAATTGTTGTTGCACTGAAAAATCAGGGATAATTCCTGCTAATAGACCTCTGATTTATGTGCAACAACAAATTTGGCAACAGTCAAAAAACATGAAGCCCTAAACGCTACCGGTTTCTCCGCTCATCAGAGCTTTTGCACGCAATACACATAAGCGCATAGGGTATTGCCTCCAATCGCTCTTTCGGAATCTTTTTATTACATCGAATACACATTCCGTAATGACCGTTCTCTATCCTGGATATGGCCGATTCGATAAGCCGAAGCCTTTTCATGTCCTGGGCTCCCAGCGCTTGCATAATTGTACGGTCAATATCTTCCGAAGCTATATCAACAAGATCCTTCGGATCCATATCTTCAACTATTTCTTTGAGCTCATCACTTTCCTGCATCATTGTTTTTAGGAGCTCTTCCTTCAAATTGAAAAGTGATACCCTCATATCTTCTACGAACTGTTTTTCCATAACGCTTCCTTTTTTCTGGTAAGGCATCATTTTGTAAACGATATGCAGAAAAAAGTCAAGAAAAAGGTTAAAACCATCTATAATAACGCGGTGATTGACATTAGAACTGGAAGATAAGTATTATATAATGAAACCATACATAAGGAGTACGCCTTGGCGAAAGAAGACGCTATAGAAGTAGAAGGTATTGTTAAAGAATCATTACCAAATACCATGTTCCGAGTGGAACTGAAAAATGGGCATGTAATATTAACCCATCTGTCGGGAAAAATGCGTAAACATTATATCCGGATTGTACCCGGCGACAAAGTAAAAGTTGCTTTATCCCCCTATGATCTCACCCGCGGAAGAATTATATATCGAGAGCGGTAACATTTTTATTATGGACGTAATTGAAGCGATACAAAAAAGACATAGTTACCGGGGTACTTTTCATGATGAACCCCCAAACCGAGCAGATTTACAGAATATCGTTGAATGCGGTATCCGGGCTCCTTCGGGCTGCAATGCCCAGACCACCAGCTTTATAATTGTTACCAATCGGGAAAAAATTAAAAACATCGGAGATGTTACTCAATATCCCTTTGTTCAAAATGCTCCGGCCCTGATTGTCTGTGCCGTAAATAAGGAGCCGGTATATCATGACATGTCCTTTGAAAAAGAAGACTGCGCAGCCGCTGTTGAAAACATGCTTTTAGCTATCACTGCTTTGGGATACGCTTCGGTATGGGTTGACGGAGCAATACGGAGAGAGGGAAGAAATAAAAAAATCGGCCGGATCTTAAATATTCCGGAAAATCTGAATGTGCAGGTGATTCTCCCGGTGGGAAAACCGACGGAAGAAAAACAGCAAAAGTCTAAGAAAGACTTTTCAGAACGAGCATTCTGGGAAGAGTATCAGACAACCCCATAATGTTTTTCAATATTTTAATAACTTGTTCACTTCTCTAACCAAATCTTTTCTTTCGAAAGGTTTGGGAATTGCGAGATCAGCACCGAGTTTAGCTGCAGCTTCTAAAAAACCTTCATGCCCGATTTTTCCTCCGCCGGAAATTGCTATCATTTTTAATTCGGGACGCACGGATTTTAATTCCCGAATAATCTGAAGTCCATCCTTTTGGGGCATCAACAGATCGGTTATCACAAGGTCTATCTGGTCCGGGCGAATGAACTCAATCTCACTTCCGTCACGCAGACCTAACACCTGGTACCCCTCCATTTCGAATGATAACTTCAGCATATTCCGAAGCTGCTCATCATCTTCAACAATAACGATAATTTTCGACAAGACAGTATCCTTGGTTTTCATTCGGTATCCAAAACCTTCTTGATTGCATCCGCGAGCTCTCGTGTATAAAAGGGTTTCATTATCACTTGATCAATCCCTCCCTGACGGGCTGTGGTTTGATCTACTTTTTCACTGTATCCCGTGCATAGAATAATGGGTATATCTCCCCTAAGAGCTTTTATCTTTTTGGACACCTCCATTCCGTTCATCTTCGGCATGTAGTAATCGGTGATCACACAATCGAACGCGTCAGGATCATCCCGGAAGGTCTGAATTCCTTTTTCCGGATCGGAACACGATGAAATCGTATAGCCTAATCTTGATAACATCTGGGTGACGATATCTAGTATATCATGCTCATCATCAATTAAAAGCACGTTTCCTTCTCCGCGAACCGCGTCAGCTGAAGTATTAATTTCCTCTGTTTCCGCAGTATCGATTACCGGCAGGAAAACACGGAATGTGCTTCCTTCCCCGGGTATACTCGTAACTTCAATCGCTCCTCCGTGCTTCATCACTATTCCATGCACAACCGATAATCCCATTCCGGACCCTTCGCTTGGTCCTTTGGTTGTAAAAAACGGATCGAATATCCTTTCTAGTATATTTGCTTCAATTCCGCATCCGGTATCATTGACGGTAATTTGGGCGTATATTCCCGCTTTAATTGTGGTATCTCCAAGAACACGTGAATCTGAGAATGTCTGCCGTTCCAAGACGACATTAACCGTCCCGCCTTCAGCTTTCATTGCGTACGATGCATTTGTTACAAGATTGATGATGATCTGCTGGATTTGAGTAGCATTTCCTAGAATAACCAAATCATCAGTATTGATATTGCTTTCAACTTCAATGCCTGCCGGTATGGACGCTTTCAAAAACTTGAGACATTCCGGAATAAGACTGTTCATCTTTATCGGCTGGAACTGATATTCACTTCTCCTGCTGAAAAGAAGAATTTGTTCGACCAGTTCTTTTGCTCTCCGGCAGGCTTTCAAGACTTGATCCAGGTTTTTTCCAACAACACCTTTCCGCCCAACAATCTCAAGAGATATATCTGTGTATCCCATTATTGATGCTAAAATATTATTAAAATCATGAGCTATTCCGCCGGCCAAAGTTCCGAGAGATTCCATCTTCTGAGACTGAAGAAGCTGGTTTTCCAGATTCCTCCGTTCCAGAGAACTTCTTTTTCGCTGTGTAATGTCCATCTCTGTCCCGATAATTTTAACCGGTTTTCCGTCCCGCTGAATCACGCTACCTCTGTTCAGGAACCAACGGTAATCTTTATCCGTTTTTTTATATCTGTATTCCGCATGAAAAAATCTGGACGCTCCCTGAATGTTTTTATCTAGCCGTTCTCTTACAAGAGGAATATCCCCCTCATAAACCATACGGGTTAACAAATTTTCAGGATCTATCCGAGAATCAGCCGGCAAATCCCGCAGCTTTAACAGGATGGGATCTAAATAAATTTCTTCCGTCTCAAAATTGTATTCCCACACGCCAATCCCGGCTGCCTCTGTAGCCAGGGCATACCGGAGTCTGCTTCTTTCAAGATGGTTTGTCCTTTCTTTGACCATCTCTTCTAAATGTCCCCGATATTCATTCAGCTCCTTTTCAGCTGCCTGAAGCTGTTCAATGTTATCATTCAATTCGTAATTGCGGCGCTGTATCTGATGATACAACTCAAAACTTTCCAGTGAATTAGCGCATGAGAGCATCAAGGTGGAAAAAAGAATAAGACTTAAATCGGAAATGTCCGCTACGCCCTTCTTAAGAATTCCAACAAACATACCCCGGACCCGGGATGAAGTAATCAAAGGATGAAGAATAATAAACTCATCATGACCAATGGAGCTTACCGTTACCGGTTTATTTCTTCCAAGAGCCCAGTTAAATGTTCCGTCTTCAATTATCGGCGGTAATTCTCTGGTCAGCCGTTCCTGCTGATCTTCCGGTTCAACAAATGCCAGATTGAAATCTGAATCATCTTCACTTACCAAATAAAAACCTTTTGTATGGAATGGAATTATTAAGGAAACCCTGGATGCGGTATTGGACAAGATAAGAGAGGGATCATCAATTTTATTTAGGCTGGAAGGAAAATCAATTAAATCGGTAATCATTTCCACCGCGGAAATCATCGATCGCCGTTCTCTGTTTAAAAAGTCAATCTGATCTTCAAGAAATTCAATTCTATCTTTTGCGTCCATCAATAGCTCCTACTCAAAAAATACCTGGACACTTTCATCAATTTGCCTGTCCGCTTGGTTGATAATATTTTCAATAGATCCTTCACTTAGACCAAGGGACCGCCACAAATCAGAAGAAATTGGAGGAACGAAATATTCGGCGCTGGAACCTATTTCAAAGGCGTTAGTCATGGCATCCGCAGCATGAACTACAGCTGCCCGGAGAGAACTTCTAGAAGATTTTGGAGAATGATGATAGTTGATAATTTGCTGCAGATTTGCCGGAAAGTTCCACACAGGAAGGAGCAGTCCTAGAATATCAGTATGATCAAATCCAAGCATCTCCGTCTCAGCCGAATAAAGCGGTACCTGCTTCTGCCGTGAATCCACAATTATATTTGTCATAACTTTAGGGTAATCTTTAAGCAGGATAAGCCTGCCGATGTCGTGAAGAAGTCCGGCAATAAAGAACTGTTCTTCCCCGGAATTGAATTTTTTCCGGGCAATTATTTTCGCTATTATTCCGCAGCCTAACGAATGAAGCCAAAAGTTTTTCATATCAATGACCTTCGCCGGTATTTGACGGAAAGCCCGAATCACTACAATACCTACAGCCAAAGTACCTAACTCTTTGAATCCAATGATGGTTATTGCTTTGGTTATCGAATCGATCTCCGACGAAAAACCATATAGCGAACTGTTTACCAATTTCAGCAGTTTTCCCGTCAGACTCGAATCCTTACTCACAGCATCGGCCAAATTAGATGCGCTGCTCCTCGGATCCTCCAAAACATCGACGATCCTTTTGTAAACCGCGGGAAAGGAAGCTAAATTGATGTTGTTTTCAGCGATATCCGTTTTTGATATGGCAGATACCTGGGATGAAACCCCAAAATTCTCTCCCCCTCCGTGCCATCCCTGCTGAAAAAGAGGTACCATGGCCATTTTCCTGTTTACCCGCCGGGATAAGCATATTTTCTTTAATTCCCGGATCACCGGATCATACGGATCGGTAGGCGCGAACAGCCGTTCTATATATTCCGACTCGGTTTTTAACGACCTGCTTCCCTCAGGTAGCTGAAACTCCTGCTCCTCTTTTCTTCTTTCAACAAGGATCTCGCTTACCCCCCACATTTTTATTATCCGGATCTGTTTATCCCGGATAACGGTCCCTTTTGCTAATAAAAATCTTCCTTGCGGCGTCATAACGTCTTCAGCAAGGACCATCCCGTTTTTTAAACTGGAAATTGTAACAAGAGGCATCAGTTCTCCTTTATTTCATTATCGGGAAAAATGAGAGAAAATGTAGAACCCTCCCTGGTTTTCATGAAATCTTTCCGCTACCAGATGCAGTATCCGCCGTCTATCAGGATATCTGCTCCTGTCATATAATCTGATGCAGGTGAAGCCAAAAACACAGCTGCCCCTTGGAGATCGGTAACTTCCGCCATGGTGCCTAACGGAATCTTTGGAAGCCAGCAGTCCTTCATCTTCTTACCTTCCGGTGTTGCCAGCAAATCTTCAACCAAGGCTGTTTTTGTGTATCCCGGACTGATGCTGTTTACCCGAATTCCGTAAGGTGCCCATTCAGCGGCTAACGAACGGGTAAGATGGAGGACCCCCGCCTTTGAGGTATTATACGCAACCTGATTCTGAGGAGTATTGGAAATATGGGCTGACATGGAAGCGGTATTGATAATTTTCCCGTAGCCGGCTTTCTCCATGACCTTGGATTCTTCCCGGGCACAGAAAAATACCGCATCCTGGTTTATCCTCATTATTCTTTTCCATGTTTCACTGTCCAGCTCCATGGCAGCTTTCCAGACACCGATCCCTGCGTTATTTACTCCTATGGAAAGTACTCCCCATGTTTGTATTACCCGATCTACCATCATCTTTACATCCGATTCGTCTGTGACATCTGCATGTATATAGATCGCTTCTATTTCTTTTTTTTCCAATTCAGAAACTGCAGTGTCACCAAGCTTATCATTGATATCAACGACTGCGATTTTCGCGCCTGCCTCGCCAAGGGCATGCGCAAATGCCCTTCCGATTCCCTGAGCTCCTCCGGTTATTAATGCTGTTTTACCGTCCAGTTTAAACCGGTTAAGAATATTCTCTGCGCTGGTTACGATGTCTGCCATACAAAGTCCTCCTAAACAAAGACTGTAACACGAAATCGTCGGTGATTCACAGGATTTTTTTGTAATGCCTCGAAACGTGGACAAAATATCAAAACAATTCTATCTATGGAAATATAATATAAGCTATCTGTTTGCGCGGTTATAAAGTTTTATAGATAACCTGCAGCAGTACAAGCATCTATGGAATTTTTTGTCCATGATTAGAGGCATTATGCAAGGGCCAAGTATTTAAATTGTAGCTAACACTAAACAAAAAGCCCTGAGAAAATCAGGGCCGTGTTAAAATAATGTTAAATAATTATCCGTCGTTTCCGATGGCATCGACCGGACATGCGGCAAGTGCGTCCTCTGATTGTTCTTTTTCAGAGTCCGATTCCGGCTGCTTTTTTACAAAAGCATAGGATTCATCATCTTTCATCACAAAATTTTCCGGAGCGGTACCGGCACACACACCGCAGCTTATACATTCTTCGTCTACGTAATAAGCTCCTTCAACATTTTCTGGTACCTTTTTTGATTTATCAGCCATAACTCCTCCTTATACAATGTTTCAAGATGAAAGGTACTAATCAGAGGGGTAGTAAGCAAGGCCGAATATTACCCATTTTTAAAAATTAGAAAAAGATGTATCCTTACGTATCAACGGAGGTTTCCACATGAGCAGCTATTTTTATGAAGATTACATTTCCGAAGCAGAACAGAAAAAGCGGCCTTTGGCGAAACAGAATATCATGATAGGTCCGGATGCCCTTCATGAAAGCGCGGGTGTTTTAAATAATTCCAAATACGGGAAAACCTGGATACTTAGCGACGAAAATACCGAGTCCGCGGCAGGTAAACGGTTTAAAAGGTATCTCCCCAGCAAGGAGTACACGGAAACGGTTTTACCCGCGGAACCTATGCCGATTCCGTACCTTGAAACAGCGGAAAAGTTTGCGGAGCAGGTTAGACAAGATGATATCGGACTGATTGTCTCAGTGGGAAGCGGTACGCTTAGTGATCTGGGGAAGCATATCTCGTTTCTATCCGGTATACCGAATTGGTGTCTTGCTACCGCGCCTTCGGTTGATGCCTACACTTCACCTCGGTCAGCGATACGGGTGAAAGGTTATCACGAATCTCTTTTAACATCGCCTTCGGAACTTATTATTTGTGATCTGGAGGTACTGACCGACGCTCCGGAGATTCTCTTTTTTTCGGGCGCGGGAGATCTCCTGGCAAAATATTTTGCTTATCTTGACTGGAACTTGTCTGCAATTTTAACCGGTGAATCCATCGAAAAGCTGGAGGCTGAATACGCCCTCTCATCGGCAAGAAGAGCTATTGAGGCATGCAGAAACTACCGGACTAAACCCACCGAAGCAGTAGAAGCACTTACCGATGCCATCCTGACATCAGGCTTGGTTATGCAGGGAATCGGTCATTCCCGTCCTGCCGCTTCCGCAGAACATACAGTCGCGCACTTTTGGGAGATGACGGGAAAAATAGGGAATGAAAATCTGGACAGACACGGAATCCTCGTTGCAATTGCCTCGCGTCAGTATATTGATTCATATACCGCTTTTTATAAAATCCTTAAAAACGCGGCAATTGATCCGGGAAAAAGAGCCCGGGAGGTTGAAATGGAGGCTCCGTGGCAGGACAAGGTTGATCCGGTAATGGAACCTTATATGGCTAAAATGGAAATGGAAATGAAGGAGAAAGAACCTGATTCAGGTCTTCTTCGTAAACGGCTCGAAAATTTTCGGAAAAATGAGGAAAAAATATTCAGTCTCGCCCTCCCCTTGCTTGAAGAGTTGGGCAGGATGGGGGGAATTCTTGAAGATATAAACTTTCCCTTTGATCCGAAAGCCCTTAATTTTCCCGATGAAATGTATAATGCCGGATTTACTCATGTGCGGTATCTGCGCAACCGGTACAGTTCGATCGATTTTGCCGCGGATACGGGATATGAACATGTAATCTGTCCGGTCAAATAAGGAAGAATTTATGAATCCGTTTGAAATGAAGGTTGCGGCAAATTATCATTGCGAAACAGGTGAAAACCCTCTGGGAAACCCCGTTGACGGCCGCATATACTGGACCGACATTCCCAGAGGCCGTATCTATAAATATAACCCCGGGACAGAAAAGCATGAAGAGATCTACAGGGGAAAACCTGTAGGCGGATTCACCATCCAGGAAGACGGCAGACTTCTCCTCTTTATGTCGAAAGGACAAATAGCTCTGCTGAATAGTGATGGTTCATTGGAAACAATTCAGCCTTTTTTACCGGGAGAAGAGGAAAGCCGGTTTAATGATGTCATTGCTGATCCGGAGGGTAAAGTTTACTGCGGAACAATGCCGACACCGGATAGAAAGGGGAAACTTTACCTGTTAGATACCGACGGATCTGTTTCAGTTGTTGAAGAAGGTATTGACTGCTCCAATGGTATGGGATTTTCTCCTGACCTAACCCGAATGTATCACGTGGATTCAGGAAAGAGGAAGATTTATGTCTATGAATATCATAAATCGAAAGTAATAAACAGAAAGATCTTTATTGAAACTGATCCGGATTACGGAGTTCCTGACGGTATGACCATAGACACGGAAGGTTTTCTATGGGTTGCCCATTGGAACGGCAGCGCGGTGGTGCGGTACTCTCCCGCAGGCAAGGAAGTGCAGAAATTCGATGTACCCGCCGCTAAGGTTTCCTGTGTTACATTCGCTCCCCCAGATTTTCAAATACTGTATATTACAACGGCGGGAGGAACCATTGGTTCAGAGACTTTAGACGGCGCCCTTTTTTACTGCAAACCGGGATTCAAAGGAAAACCGGAGTTCTTTTCCAAAATCAAAACAAAAATATAATCAGAGATATATCAGGAAAATTTTTTATCCGCTTTTTCCAGCAAATCCCGGTCAACTCCTTCTGTGATTGAGAAGAGGCAATAATTTCATAT
>CAYLLE010000077.1:0-16962 GCA_964384485.1 uncultured Spirochaetales bacterium
AAGCCTCCGGATCAGGTCTTCCACCGCCCGGTGAAAAATCGGGGCTGTATCGGGGCCTAAAGAGACAATCTCGCCGTATGGAGCGGAGCCGCGTCCGTAAGTGTAGGGCGGTTTCCGGTCCCAATGGGTCTTCGGCATGATATAGCCGATCTCGTCGTTTGCGAGACCCAGAACAAAATTGTATTTTCCCCGCATCATGTCGGTAATAGGCGGGAGCTCCGGCTCCGCGTCCGGAAAGTCCGCGCCGGCGGGTACCTCAATACCGCCGATCAAGAGTTCCGGGTTAATTTCTCCAGGTACGGTAAGAAACCACGCCGGACCCAGGGTCATCAGGTTAACCTCGCTTTTTAGGCGGGCGAGTTTGATAAAACCCCGGTCGATGATTCCTAGGCCTCCGGCCAAATGAAAGATAATATTGTCTACCGGAAACTCAACGGTCATGACTTCCAGCCGGATTGAAGGTTCGGGAATGATTTCCCAGTTTCCGGTCCGGTAATGCCGGTTGACCGCGGCAGCCAGCCGGTATCCGTGGGTGCGCGCTTTCTCGAACGAGTTTTCTTTATACAATTCACCTGTCCATGGATCGGACATTTCAGTGCCCAGTCCGGTCATGAGACCGCCGATGGCCCGGTTTACAAAAACAGCGGTACCGCCGATGCCTTCTTCTTGTGTCACTCCGTTGTACACAATTCCATCCTCTATGCCGGAGATGAGGTAATGGCAGAAATCGGCAGTGATCAGGAGATTTTTACTTCCAAGAGTTTCAGGATGATTCCCGTGATTTATCATGGTTCCTATCAGGTCTCCTGATTCGGCATTATGGAACGAAAGAAGATATAGATCTCCGTCGATCACTTCAGGCTTGCGGGAATCCCGGACCAGATCTTTCCCGGGTAGGGGTATTTTCGCAGCTGAAGGAACAGCCGGCTCCGCGTTGTCCAAGGCTTCCTTGAGTGCGGTCACTGTTCTGTCACGGACAAAAGCGAGGTATTCCTGATTGACCCCGGTAGTAAAATAGTCGCCGCCCCACAAACCCATAAGATCGGGGGCTTCATGATTGTGGGTAGCGGTAATGATGATGTGGTCGTAACCGAGTCCGGCCTGTTTTACGGCTTGCCGTATTTTCATCACTTCTCCGTGGAAGATGCCGATAGAATCGAGCACAACAAGACCGACAGTTGTGTTTCCGTCGTCTATAACTATCGCACGGGCCCATAAATCGTCGTGCACTCCCGCGGCGGGCCGGTTATGATGAAACCCGGCCAGGTAGAGGGGATCGAATCTGCCGTTTCCGTTTCCGTCTGTGTATGTGTCGCCGTTTTTCGGTTCGAACCGGGCGTTTCCGTCATTATCGAACCAGGTGTCAGGTAGATATGGGGTGATCGGGACTGCCGCGAAACCGGCTCTAAACGGACCGGGTGCAGCGGCTGAAACGGATAGATCAGGGCGGTAGCCGGGATTCCGGGGTCTGGTATTCTTGAGATACAGGAGACACGAATTAAGGAGCAGAATACCGGCAATGAGTATCAGACCGCTTATTGAAAGATGAACGAGGGATCTGATGCGCTGCTGGAATTTTCTCTGCCGAATCACTGGAGCACAAGCACCTCATAATCTTTTAGTTCGGAGAGCGTTAAAGCTGTCTCGTTACCGTTCCTGTTTACCAGCATTGTTTTGCCGGTCCGGAGGGAAACAGCGGAGCGGAAATCCGGGAGCCGGAGAGTGATTTTGATATCGTAGAGGGGGATGAAATCTGTAACTGGTCTCCGCATGCTGCCGGTAAAATTGATCAGATGGAGGATGTACCGGTTTTGATCAGGCTGGTGCCGAAGTATTACTTCTACCGTTTCGGAAGCGGCATCAATATTCACCGGCTGTTGAGAGTGTTTTTGAAGAAAGCCGGATATGATTTTCCGGTAATCGCAGATTCCGTATTTGGTATATGCTTCTCCGATGTTTCCGGCGAAGTAGACCGCTTTTCCTGATCCGTTATTTTTAACGCAAGCCGCGGGTCCCGACCGGTCTTTAGGCGGCGCGTACCGGGCTTCCATGGGTTCACGCCAGTATGCCCATGTCTGGGCATCGGGAGCGGTGCTGATATCGGGAGCGTAGCCGGACATGGGGAGCATTCGGGTTTGATTCAGGGTCTCCGGAAAATTGCCGGGTTCAGCATCAAAATAGGCAATGCCGGCGGTATACTCGGTATAGGTTTTTGACCATGTAATACCGAGAAGGCTGCTCAGTTTAAAATCGTTCCGCCGCGTACCGTCGGGGCGGTAAAGGGAAGTTTCCGCTGAGGCAATTACGGTTCCTCCATTTCGGCACCATTCCTGAATGTTTGATCCGGCCTCATCGGAGAGACAGGCGCAGTTGGGCATGATGATTGTGCGATAATTTTCGGGTATTTTTTCTCTGAGAGTATCATCGGTTATGATGTCAAAGCTGATGCCGGAACGAAAAAGCATTTCGTAGAATCCGTGAAATGAACGGGAGTGGTTACCGAGGACTTTATCCTTGCCACGGGAGTCTTCTTCGGTAAAGTCGGTTTCTTCAAGAGAGCCGCCGTAATAATCGGCTGAGTTTTGAGACCATAGAATAGCCGTATCCGCCGCGGAAACTGTGTTGCGGTAATACTCGGCATTGTCTTCTAAATATTTTGCAAACTCGGCTGCCGCTCTGCCGCCCGGAGTTTCCAGGTAATTCATACCTTCAAAAATGAGGGGCGAATGAAATCCGTACCAGACACTGGACCCGTTTCCGTTGGCCGAAGCAAACATTAGTTTGGTTTCAGCAGCGGTATGCAGATAGAAAGACCACGGTTTATGGTCCGCCGCGCAGAAAATTACTCTGGGCAATGTTTTATCAACAGCTTCAAGATATTTCGCGGAAGATCCGGTTTTCCAAAGCGGTGTTTCGTTGGGAGCACCATAATAGATAAATCCGCCTTCCGTTCCGAGCATGTCGAGGTGTGGTTTTACCCGGTAGATATTCCGGCCTCCCGAAGTGGGGTGCATTCCCCGGTTATTCATGTAGACTATCCCGTCGGGATGAACTTTAAGGTAAGCTTTTCTAAAATCTTTTACAAAGTTGACCACGGACTGAACGGCGAATTCTTGCCGGTCAGTCTGCCGGGCTTTTTCCATATCTGTCCCGAACCGCTCTTGGTACTTTTTCCGGCAGACAAGGCAAAAACATCCTTCATCCCAATAAACCGGTCCGTCGAGGAATATACCTCCTAAGGGTATGTCTTTTAGTGACCCAAGGCCTTTGAGTATATAATCACGCCAGCCTGAGTTTATGCAGACCCCGTAATCTATCTCGTACCGGATTATTGGATTTTGTTCACTGTCCATCGCCCGCCAATCGGGGTGGGCTTCTCCAACGGTGCGGATAATGACGTGAACATTGTAATAGAGGATGATTTTGATATTCCGTTCCGCTGCTTTTTGGGTATATTCTTTTAAAACATCGTGGTGTTTTTCAGGGTCATATAACCGGCCGATTACGTGTTTGCACTGTTCGACATTAAAGCCGTTTTGTTTCCAGAAATCGAGGGTGGTATCGAAATCATCTAAGAGGGCAGGATTGTATACAGACCCTTCATTTTGCAGCGCGATAATGCGCATAGGTTCATGAATCCAGCTTTTGTCGTTCATTGCTAGTCTTTTCCTCCGCAGCACATTCCGCTGCCGCATGCTCCCCGGGTGAAACCTTCTCCGCAGGATCCCGCGCACTCAGGAGCTTTACCGCTGCCGATTGAGACCGCGAAGGAACTGAATTTTTTGGTCACAGCTGAACTGCCGCAGTGTTCACATACCGGTTTTTCATCTCTCCGAATCAGGAGCTCAGATTCTTTTCCGCATTTTTTGCATGTATATTCGAAAATTGGCATGGCTGACAGTGTATACTGGAATTTAAGAGAAGGCAAGGAACCACGGATGAAGGGGATGAAGGCGGGGTAAAGATGCCGGGCCGATGGGCACGGATTAAAAACGCGGATCAAGCATATATCGTTTAAGACAATAGGCAGTAAAAGCAGGGACTGAGCGGGGGCAATGTATAGACATTGTCTCTACAAAATGTAGACATGGAGTATAGACTGAGCCGGGGCGATGTATAGACAGGATCTATACAAGGTATAGGCTTGATGTATGCAGTGTCTTGATCAATATGTGTTTTTTCTGAGTTTTTTTAGTTCACCACGGATGACAGCGGGTAATGATGACCGATCTATGCGCACGGATGTGAAGATTTGTCCTTACTTTACAATTTCCCAAATCCTGAGTTCGCCGTCATACGACGCGGAAATAATTCCTGTAGAATCGTCCGTAAACGTAAGGGCTGATACAGCGGTGCTGTGCCCGCCTGCTTCTCCGATCAGTGTCCCGTTCCCTCGGAAAATGAGGAACCGGGGTTCATCCGGATTATATACCGCTATCAGGGAATTGTCCGGGCTCCATAGAATTGCGACTTCCGGAATATATCCGGCAAAGGGAAGGCGGGCGCTTGCTGCATCGGAGCGGCTTTTGGTGAATATAAAGAGAGAATACTCCTCCGATGCTGCCTCCCGGGTGATCCAGGCGGTGCTGCCTTGACTGTTTACCGCCATGCCGGCGATTTCACCGGGAGGAACGGGGGATGAACCCGCGGAGTGTCCGGTATCAGTAATGAGTTCCGGGTCAAGTCCGACCCATTGGTCATAGAGCAGGATCATTTTACCGTCCGGACTGACTGAAATATTCCTGCTGCTCCAGGATACGGAGCCTTTGACGGCTCCGCCGGTATTCCATATGACTGCTTCTTCTTCGGTTACGGGGAACACAATGGTGTCTGCCTTTTGCTCAGCTAAGAAGGAATATTGAGAGCTGCCGGAATATTGATGATCCAGGATGATGCTGCCGTTATTGGGTGAGAGAACTTTGAATCCGCGGTGGTAGATTTGGATGATGTTCCCTTCCGGATTAAATCCCAGCCGGTAGCAGAGCGGTTCCGGAACGTAAGTGCCGGTATTTTTTCCGTTTTTATCAAACACACGGATTGGATCGGGTCCGGCGATGATTGTGCCGTTTTTGGAATCTTGGTCCAGGAAATATGTTGTGGGAAGCGGCGCTGTGATTTCCGATAGAAGGGTACCGGATGAATCGGTGACGCGGATGGTTTGTCCTGCCAGTACCGCGATTTTGCCGTCCTGAGAGACTGACGCTTCTTTGAAAGAACCGGCTCCGGACATAAACGGTTCGGGACTGTATCCGTTCGGTGAATATTTGATTATTTCGTAACGGTCTTCGATCCAGGTGATTCCGTCACGCTCCTCTTCCTTTCGTTTTGTACCTCCGGAAATGATTGTGCTGTCGGAGAGCAGTTCAACCCAGCCGATCCGGCCGCTTTCGTCGGATATCGTTTCGGTAATAACACGCTCACTGCTTTCGGAAATGAGGAGCAGACGGTGCAGGTATTCTTCTCTGGACCGGCCTTTCTTGGGCGGCAGGTATTCTGAGATGACCGCGGCTGTTTCGTTTTTACCGTTTACGGCAAAAGCCGCCAGCATGCCGGAATTGCCGGTTTGGCCGGAAAGGTTGAGCAGCTCAGAAATCTTTCCGGTGGAAAGGTTGAGCCTGGATATGACGCTTCTTCCGGAAATAAAGAGGAGTGATTTTCCGTCGTTTGAAAATGTTAGATTTCGGGGGTGCAGCATTTCGTCATTCGCCCGTTTTGTAAGGGCTCCGGGGATAGGATGCTCCGCGATCCGGTTACCCTTGAGATCCCAGAAAATGACTGTTCCGCTTCCATCAAGAGAAATACCCAGGCCGGCGACAGTACTTCCATCCGGACCGAATACTGCTTCTGCTCCGCGGGAAAAATCGGGGCCTTCTTTCGTGAACAGGAGATCTCCTGAGTAACTCCAGACCTCTATCTTCCATTGAGCGCCGCTTAAAGCGGCCCCGGATACTGTAAACATTTTGCCGCCGGGAGCGGTACGGACAGAACTGATAAAATAATCAACTCCGGTCTCCACCTTGTTTATCAGGTTACCGGACCATGACCATATCTTTACATCCCGGAGACATCCTCTCCGGGTGCAGGCGCTGCCGTTTATTACGATCCGGCTGTTCCAATCTACAGCGATGGTATCGCCGACCGTCGGACCGGGACTGATGGACCGGATTAGGCTTATGTTGTTTTCGGGCGATTGGGAGTGGACAGACAGAGAAAGGGAAGCTGCGAGGAAAAGAAAAACCGGAAAGAGCCGCGGCTTTATCATTTTATTCCTCCTTAAAAAAATCGACGATTTCCTCCGGGGTATTCGCGTTCATCAGATAGGTGCGCACGGCTGGAGATTTTGTTAATCTGGCAATTTCGGAAAGAATTTCTACATGAAGTCTGGGCTGATCGGGAGGTGCTAAAATAAGAAAAAAGATGTGACTCGGTTTTCCGTCTACCGATCCGAAGTCGACTCCGCCGGGGGATATACCAAGAGCAAGGGTAACTTTTTCGACTGCGTCAGTCTTTGCGTGGGGAACGGCTATTCCGTTCTCTAGGCCTGTACTGCCCTGATTTTCCCGGGCCATAAGATCATCTTCGATTTTGACCAGGTTTCTTATTCTACCCGCCTTGTCGAGTATTCCTGCCAATTCTTTTATCACACTTATTTTTTCTGTTGATTCTAAGGGAACCTTTACTACTTTCTTATCGATAAGATCAATCAAGTCCATCACTATGCCTCCTCAAATAGTCTCCAAACCCGGTCCGGGTCCTTTATCATGATAACCGAGCAGGGAACGCTCCGCATCGCCCGTTCGGCGTCATTGTAAAATTCATCACGCCGGCTCTTTGCTTGAGATATTTCTCCCAAAACCAGGAGATCAAATCCTTGTTCCCGGACAAGTTTTTTTATCTCCGGTCCTACATTTCCCGTCAGTTTTATTATGCTCATGCTGACCGATTTTTCTGAACCGAGTTTTTTTACATGATTCAGATACCGCTCCGCGTCCGCTTCCAGGTCTCTCCGGTATTCTTCCTGTTCCGCTTCCAGAAATATCCGGGAGCGGACAAGATCATCCAAGGCCCGGGTGTTTACAACGTAAACGGCGGTAATTTCAGCTCCGGTCTCCTTGGCCAGACAAACCGCGTATTGGGCCGCGGTTATTGTTTCTTCTGTGCCGTCAATATACACTAGAATCTTCTCTATAGTCTTCATAGCGATTCCTCCTTTTTTGCCTCGAGCCTTGCTTTAACCTTTTTCATTAAAGTAAACATTTCGCGTTCGTTTTCTTCGAGCCGGTTGGTTATAAAATTAATAGAAATTTCAAGGTCCGGAATGGCGATTTTTTCTAGGGCATTCACCTTCCGGATCGTTTTTTTTACTTCCCGGGCGAGTCTCATAATAGAAACTTTTAGTTCCGCGAGCTGCCCCATAATTTCAAGAGTATTCTGGAACGCGGTCAAGGCTGAGTCGGTAAAGCTGCTGGTTCCCATGGGACTGTAATAGGGAGGATGCTTTTCAAAATTTGTTTCAACAACCGGGAGAGGTACTCCCATCACTTTTCTCCGGGATAGTTGAATGGAAGCTTCCATGTTTACCGCGCCGGCAGTGTGGAGCAGAGTGACTTTCCCTTTGTCTAAAGCTGCCTTTTGGAGATAATTATGGGCGGCGGACAATAAGTCGTTCATCCGGTTTTCAAGATCCACCGCTTGATCCACCAGGTTTAGCAGTTCGATAACCAAAATATTCCGTTTCTGATCCAGAAGTTCATGACCGAGGCGGGCGAATTTGAGTTCCTGTTTCAGCCGGATTAGGTTTGTTTTGGTTGGTGATACTTTAGCCATAGTACTCATCTATTTCATCTTCGGTAACCCGGTGAAGCTCTTCCGCCGGAAGCAGGCGGAGAGCTTCCCATCCCCGTTCCAGGGTTTCTTCGATGGTTCTATCGTCATTTTGATTTTGTGCTATAAAGGAGCCTTCGAAATATTTCCCGAAATCAAGGTATTGATGATCTAAAGGGGTGAGTTCTTCTTCTCCGATTACTGAAGCGAGATTCCGGACATCTTTGACGTAACTGTAGGCCGCGAAAAGCTGACCGGCTAAATGGGGATGATCGTTTCTGGTCATACCTTCACCTATTCCGTCCTTCATTAATCTGGACAGGGAAGGGAGTCCGGCTATCGGGGGGTAGATGTTCCGGCTGTGCATATCCCGTTCGAACACGATTTGGCCTTCCGTGATGTAGCCGGTAAGGTCAGGAATCGGATGGGAGATATCATCGTTCGGCATAGTAAGGATTGGGAGCTGAGTTATTGAGCCGGAAATGCCTTTGATCATGCCGGAACGCTCGTAAAGTTCGGCAAGATCGGAATAGAGGTAACCGGGGTATCCTTTTCGGGATGGAATTTCTCCCCGTATGGTAGAAATTTCCCGCAGCGATTCGCAGTAGTTGGACATGTCGGTCATAATCACCAGAACATGCATGTTTTCAGTATATGCCAGATGTTCTGCTAAGGTAAGGGCAGTTCTGGGGGTGATGAGCCGTTCAATTGAGGGGTCATCAGCCAGGCTGAGGAAAAGGGCGACATTTTCAAGGACTCCCGTTTCTTCAAAACTTTTAATAAAAAAACTTGCAACGTCGTGTTTTACCCCCATGGCAGCGAATACGACGGCAAACTCTGTCGATCCGCCCCGGATCTTCGCCTGCCTGGCAATTTGGGCCGCAAGCTCATTATGGGGAAGTCCGTTTCCGGAAAAGATCGGCAGCTTTTGTCCCCTGATAAGGGTGTTCATCCCGTCTATAACGGAGATGCCGGTTTGGATGAAGTCGCGGGGATACTCCCGCGCGGTGGGATTAATGGGTTTTCCGTTTACATCCATCTCCTTTTCGCCAAGCGGGTCGGGACCTCCGTCAATCGCCCTTCCAAGGCCGTTGAAGACGCGTCCGAGCATGTCTTTTGTTACCGGCAGTCTGAGGGGTTCACCGAAAAACCGGACCCTTGTACCCGGCATTGTCAATCCCGAGGTGCCTTCGAAAATTTGGACCACTACTTCGCGTTCTGAAGTATCCAGTACCATACCCAGCCTCCGGCTGCCGTTGTGGTCGGTGCATTCGGCCAGTTCACGGTATCCTACGGGATGGGTTTTCCGGAGGAACACGAGGGGTCCGTCGATTCTGTTGATTCCTTGGTACTCTCTTCCGGCGAGCAGGTCTTTATTTCCGGTCATAATGATATCCTACCGCTCCTGCATATAAATTGATTCAAGCTGATCAATGGACCGTTCCAGCCGGGCGGCAACAGCGTCCAGTTTTGATGTTGCTTCATTGGGAACGGTAAACTTCATCTTTATCATATCCTGGTATACCTTCATCCTTCTGAGTTTTATTAGGGTAACCCCCCGTTTAATAGCCCGGTTTCCCCGGCGCCAGTAGGTAAGAATGATACTAAGCATCTTGAGCTGCTTTTCTGCAGTGGAAAAGCGGTCGATTTCATCAAAAGCATTCTGCTGGAGAAAAGCTGTCTTAAAGAGGTTGCACACATCAAGGATAAACCGTTGACTGTCCGGCAAGGCGTCCGGACCGACAAGTTTAACTACCTGCTGAAGTCTCACCTCCTGCTGCAGCAGTTCCATGATTTCATTCCGGTCTTCCTTCCATTTCGGTCCGGCATGGGTTTCCCACCACACGGTTACATTTTCAAGATATTCGCTGTAAGACTCGGTCCAGCTGACGGCAGGATAGTGCCGGGCGTTTGCCAGCTGCCGGTCAAGACCCCAGAAACACCGGACAAACCGTTTGGTATGCTGGGTTACAGGCTCGGAAAAATCTCCTCCCGGCGGAGAGACTGCTCCGATAATCGAGACTGATCCTTCCTTCCCGGATCGGGTCAGGGTGTAACCGGCCCGTTCGTAGAATTCGGCGATACGGGTCGGCAGGTACGCCGGGAATCCTTCCTCGGCGGGCATTTCTTCCATCCGTCCCGAAAGTTCCCGGAGAGCTTCAGCCCACCGGGAGGTGGAATCGGCCATAACCGCGACATGATATCCTTGATCACGGAAATATTCCGCCAAAGTTACGCCGGTGTAGATACTGGCCTCCCGGGCGGACACGGGCATGTTTGAGGTATTCGCGATCAGGATTGTCCGGTTCATCAGACTCTTGCCGGTCCTTGGATCAATCAGGGCGGGAAACTCGGTAAGGACGTCGGTCATTTCATTGCCCCGTTCTCCGCATCCGATATAGACGATGATGTCGGCGTCACACCACTTCGCTAAGGCGTGCTGGGTCATCGTTTTCCCGGTTCCGAATCCGCCGGGAATGGCCACTGTTCCCCCTTTCGCCACGGGAAAAAGGGTATCGATAACCCGCTGTCCGGTGATTAGAGGGGAGGTGAGGGGCAGTCTGCTCTGTACCGGCCGGGGTCTCCGGATCGGCCAGCGCTGCATCATCCCGATCTCTTTACTGGCTGACCCGGTGTCGACTGTGATGACGGGATGCTCGATTGTGTAGGAACCGGAAGGAACAACCCGGCTGACGGTTCCTGAAACATCAGGCGGAAGCAGAATCCGGTGCAGAATGTTTTCCGTTTCCCGGACCAGTCCGATAACGCTGCCCCCTTCTATAACATCACCTGGAGAGACGGACGGTTCAAACTCCCATTTCCGGTTCCGGTCCAGGGGCGAGACCGTCACCCCCCGTTCGATAAACTCTCCGCTTGCCTTGAAAAGTTCTTCCAGAGGCCGCTCGATACCGTCGTAAATCGAACCGATTAATCCTGGACCGAGCTCAACTCCCAGGGGCATTCCGGAACCATAGATATTGTCTCCCGGAGCGGTTCCCGTCGTATCTTCATACACCTGGATAACGGCTGAATCTCCCTGAAGTTTGATCACTTCGCCGACCAGTTTCAAATCTCCTACCCGGACCAGTTCCATCATCATCGCGTCGGTGATTCCGTTTGCTTCGATCACCGGGCCGTTTACCCGGCTTACCTGTCCTATAATCCGCTCAACCATAAATCAGCCGTTTTCCTTTGCTATAATTTCCCGGTGGATGATCCTCCGGATTTGATTCCGGTGCCGTTCAATCCGGGCTTCGGCACGGTTGTCGAAAAGAAGCCTTCCGTCCGGCGATCCGGCAATAACGC
This sequence comes from uncultured Spirochaetales bacterium, assembly GCA_964384485.1. GTDB lineage: Bacteria > Spirochaetota > Spirochaetia > CAYLLE01 > CAYLLE01 > CAYLLE01. The sequence continues at coordinate 11,131 of CAYLLE010000077.1, forward strand.
CGGTTCCGGTATGGAATGATTCCGCGAAATTTACTTCTACAGTACGGCCGGTAAGCGCTTTCACCCGCGCCTGAATGCGTGTGGCCATTTCATCCGTCAAAAGGTGCTGCTCTTCCCGGGATACTTCAAGAACGGCTGATTCAGTCCCGAGGCCGGCGCATGCTTCGGCGGCGGATGCGGCAAAGGTGTCCCGGTATTCAGGGGTCCTAACAAGCTTCCGCATATTACTCAGTACCCGTTCTATAACCAGTTTGCTGAGCTCTTCCTGCCGGTGGAGGAGAATTCTCTTCCGCTGAACCTCCAGATTTGCCGTCCGGGCTTTCTTTATTTCCCGGGCCCGCTCCTCCGCCCGTTCCCGGGTTTCCCGTTTTATCCGTTCGGCCTGTGCCTGAGCCGATTCTATTCGCTGCCGGGCGGAATTTTCAGCATCCCGCACGATTGCTTCCGCTTCCGTTTCCGCGCTCTTTGTTATTTCCGCGAGGAGCTCATCTTTTCCTGAATTTTCAATCACCTTAGGGATACCTCGTTTCCAATCAGATTTTACAGCTTGATACCGATTGCTTCATTTACCAGCTGTCTGAGTCCGGGTCTTCTTTCCTTCCGGCCTTTCCGGCCGGGAATCTCTACTAAAAGAGGAAACTGTTCGGAGAATAAAAACCGGTCCACCCGCTCCCGGATCAAATCGGCCGCGGATTCGGTAATTATGATGATACCGATTTCCCGGTCGTCAATGGCCCGGTCAAACGCTGCTTTTGTTTCATCGGCGCCGTCCGGTACCGTTCCCTGTACGCCTACCATTCCGAATCCGAGAACTGTATCTTCGTCTCCGATTACGTAATACTTCATTCCGCGGAGCTACACCTTTCCCAAAATCATGAGGGCGGCGATAAATCCGAACACTACCAGTCCTTCCGCCAGCGCGATAAAGATAAGCGCCTGTCCGGCAATCTGGGGTTTTTCAGCTACAGCTGCCATCGCTGCTGATCCCACATTGGCAATTGCGATTCCCGCTCCAATCGCTCCGAACCCGAAAGCAACCGCGGCGCCGATAAAGGCGAATTTCATGACATCCGCTCTGTTTGCGGTAATATCCGGCAATTCTTCTTCGGCAGGTACATCCACCTCCTGGGCGAATACTGTATTTATACCGATTATGCCGACCACGAAGAGTAGAGTAAATGTCACCACAAGACTCATCATGACCTGTTTTTTGAATTTTTGTTTGGCATTTTCCATCATGCTGCTCCTTTTAAAGAAATCGGTGTGTAGGCAATTCCGTTACCGGAGAAATATTTGGTAAAAAATTCGTAATAGTTGAGCCTCAGGCTCTGAATACCGGCGGACAATCCTTCCAGGGTTATAACCAGGATGTTCCCCAGGATCAGAATGATTATCCCGCCTAGGGTGATATTGCCTCCGTCCCGGACTCCGGCAATTTCAAAGAAAGCTGCCATCAGACTGACATGCGCAATTCCCAAGCCGGCGACCCGCAGAAAACTGAGGGTGTTTGCTAAATATCCGCTGAAAATTTCGAGCATTTCTACTATCCATTCCATTAAGAAATTCAGAAGGGTGATCGGGGTGAACTGTTTTGCCCTGCCGTGCCGCCGTTCCAGGATGAACTCGACAGCTGGTTTCAGGAGAAAGAGAAGGGCAGGCAGTCCCAGGATTAGAAAGAGGAGGTTGAGATCGGGAAGGGATTTAAAATCGTGCCCGGCAAAGTAGAAGGCGGTGTAAACACCCGCGCCGTATATCCATCCCCCTAAAATACCTGCTTTATCCATGAGCAGCCCGAACCAGTCTCCTTTCCGGATCCGGTTGTATATATTTATAAGAATACCCGCGGCGATTACGGTAATCCCGAAATAGACGGTGATCATGAGAACGCCGTAGATGTCTGTAATAACACCCCCGGATGTATGCCCTGCCATGACTGCTCCGTGATAATCGAACCAGAGCGGCGGAAACAGGGCGATCCCGAAATATGAACCGAAAAGAACACCGGCCGCGACCGCTGCGGCGCCGCAGTAGACAACCAGCCGGGATAAATCCCGGGCGGACTTTTTCCGGAACCCCAAGCTGCCCGCGGTCCCCGCGATCATGAGAACTAGCCCGTGCCCGGCGTCTCCGAACATCAGGCCGAACATGATCAGAAATGCCGCGGCTACGGCAGGTGTCGGATCAAAGGTTCCGTAGGCGGGAACCGAATAATTTTTTACAAGCATCTCAAAGGGGCGGAGGAATTTTGGGTTCGTAAATTTAACCGGCGCTTCCTCAGGGACCTTCCCTTCGGCGTTATCCGGATCATGCCACTCCAGGTAGCAGCGCCCTTGGGTAACTTCCCGGATTCCGTCGCTTATTTCTCGTTCTTGGTCCGCCGGAACCCATCCGGAGAAAACTGCCGTCCGGCCGGTTGTGCCGTAATATCCGTGGATGGATCCGCAGAGTTCATGCATCTTCAGATTGGACCAATGGGCAAGAAGATCTTCCTTCCGGTTCAGCGCTTCATCCTTCGCGGCGTTTCTCAATTCCGCCTGTTTCTTTTTAAGCTCCTCCCGCTGCTTCCGTATACCCTCCCGGGGCTGTCCGGAGGATTTCTGCTTACCCGCGGGTAGAGGTGAGTCTTTCCAATTGTTTTGTTCAAGAATTCTTTCCGCCTGGTCCCGGTCCCGTTTCATATAAACGAGGACAAACGGGTTATCCGGGTTTTCAGGAGGCAGCAGAACCGCGGGCATGGAATGGAACGATGCTTTTAATCCTGATATATTACCTTCAGGAACCGAACCGGACCGGGTAATCAGGAATGCCGATTCACTGCCGGCGCCTGTTTTCTGATCATTTTCCTGTTCCATCTGCCTGTGGAATTCTTCCAGCTTCAGGATTTCCTGCTGGATCTTACGCTGCTCTTCCCGGTAGTCTTCTATTTTCCGCTCCAGCATCCCGGTGAGCAGCTCAGTTTTTTCTGAATCTACCGCCGTCATAGTACTGATATCCATACTGACGGTATGTTCAGGTTCAATTCCGGCGGTCCATAAAAGGGATTCTATTTTCCTGCGCAGTTTAACGTGCTTTTCCCGGACCGTATCGGGAGCGGGAGATTTGAGATTTTCCTGATACTCGCTGCTGAGTTCAGAGGTCTTTATAAAATGGAGGACACCTAAGTCGAGGAGTTTACGGGTAACTGCGTCGGTGTTTGTGATATTGACCGCCGCGATAAGCTGGCGCATTCGTGCCGTTCCCATTCAATTCCGCCTTTCATTTTAACTCGTTTTATAATTCAGTGTGTTAAGTATTCCCATTACCCGGTTTATTTCTTTTTTCTTCCTTATTATATAAGCAAGAATGATGCCTATGGTAAAGGGATATCCGTACAAAATTTTCTGTACTTCCCGGTCCAGAACCTGTTCCATCATTCCGTTTAGAAGTTCAAGCCGGTTATCCCGGGACCAGGCGGCATTATCCGCTGAATCCAACGCGATACCATAATCTTCCAAAACAGATGAGTACAATTCCTGTTCTTTCTCCCGGGAATCTGTTTCCCCGCTCCCTGCAGCCGAATTCCGGTAAACTGTTCCTTCTCCGTAAGGCAGGAGATAAGGCCGGGTCTCTTGGTATGTGTATCCGTAGAAATTACTGAACCGTATGATGCGGTTTATGTTTTCCAGATCTACTTCCGCCGAATAGAGTTTTAGGGCTATTCCCCGGTCCTTCTTCGGAAGCCGGTCTATTGCCGTAAAAAGTTCCCGGTAGTAAATCCGGTCCAGTTCTGTTTCAAAAAGAAAAAGTGAGCCTCCTCGGACGCTTGTCGAAAGTTTCTGTTCTCCGGGTTCCCGGAAAGGGGTACCCTCCAGCAGGGATACCGTTTCCGCGGGACTGTCAGCGTTTATTATTCCGTCCGCGGGTATGCTGTAGAGAATGCGGTCATGGATCAGGTAACCCGTGTAAAACCGGATATCCCGGCCCCGGACTTTCCGGTCAAACCAGAGACGGAACAGGTTTTTAACCTTGTCTGTTTCGTAATAGAGGAGCAGGGCATCTATAAAATCAGCTAACTCTTCTTTCAGGTTCTTTCTGATTTCCTGAAGGGTCGTTATTTCTTTTTTTCTTAATTCCAGTTCACACATTTTTAAATCGCCGGTAGATTCGTAGATACGGGCAATTTCTTCGTATTCGGTTCCTTTAAGAAGATGCAGCCCTTCATTCAAGCTTGCCGCTTCGGAAAGGGCTTTTTCCTTCTCCGAAGAGAGCATTTTGCTTAGCCGTGCCCTGAGTTTCGCGTGAATGAAAGCGTATCTCCCGACTCGGTTCATCGGTCACTCAAGCTCCTCCGGCTCTTTTCCGGGGTTAAGAAGGATTTGGGTGATTTTTTCAGCTGCCGCTTCAATGCCGGCTGATTCATGTTTTCCGGTAATGACTCCCCCGGCCACGTTCCTGAGCTCACGGGTTAATTCTTCTTCCGCGTGTTTTTCCGCCGCTGAAATAATATTTTTCGCGTTATGCTGACCTTCTTCTCCGGCCTGCCGGACAATCTCTTCAGCTTTTGTATCAGCTTTATGTTTTAACGCGACGGCTTTTTCTCTCGCTTTTCTTATCTTCTCTTCACCGGCTTTTTCCGCGTTAAGGATCTCATTTAAAATTTCTTTCATCAATTTTACAGTATCCCTTCTTGAGACTTAAGTCAAAGCACTATTATAATTGAGCAATGAATACAACCAGCAATATCCCGGACGATTACTATCCCCTTCTCGGTCTAAAACAAACTGAACAGGCAATCAAACTGATTAAAGATTTTTTTCAAGACAACCTGGCGGCGGAGCTCAGGCTCCGAAGGGTCACGGCGCCCTTGTTTGTGGAACAGGGATCCGGTATTAACGACGACTTAAACGGTGTGGAACGGCCCGCCTCTTTCGCGGTTAAGAACCTGGGAGGACGGAAGGTGGAGATGGTGCAGTCCCTGGCCAAATGGAAACGAATGGCCCTGGCCGATTACGGCCTTGAACCGGGATACGGTATTTATACCGATATGAACGCGGTCCGGCCGGATGACGAAATCGATCATGTCCATTCAATATATGTTGATCAGTGGGACTGGGAGCGGATCATTGATCCGGAAAACCGCACCCTGAACCGCCTGAAACAAACGGTGCGGCAGATTTTTTCTGTCCTTAAGCGGACAGAATTTGTGGTCTGGGAATACTACCCCTGTCTTGAGCCCATTCTTCCCGAAGAGATACATTTTATCCACGCCGAAGAAGCGCGGGCCATGTTTCCCGGTTTGACTCCGAAGGAGCGTGAACGGGAACTTGTTAAGCAGTACGGTGCCGTATTTCTGATGGGTATAGGAGGAGAACTTTCCGACGGATCGATTCACGACGGCCGCGCTCCGGACTATGACGACTGGAGTACACCCGCTCCGAGCGGCCCCGGCGGTGAACAGTATCCGGGACTCAACGGAGACATTCTTGTCTGGAATCCGATGCTGGATGATGCATTTGAGTTAAGCTCCATGGGAATCAGGGTGGACCGGGATGCTCTGCTGAGACAGCTTGAGATACGGCAATGTACCGGAAGAAAAGAGCTGTATTGGCACAAAAGGCTTTTAAACGGCGATTTCCCCGAGTCGATGGGCGGCGGGATCGGTCAGTCCAGACTCTGCATGTATTATCTTCGGAAAGCTCACATCGGAGAAGTACAGTCGGGACTGTGGCCGGAAGAGACGGTGGAGCTGTGCCGGGAACAGGGTATTCCGCTTATGTAGTATGTATCAGCCGGTAGTTGAACAGCAAATCCCGGTCAACTCCTTTTGTGATTAAGAAAAGGCCATAATTTCAT
>CAYLLE010000078.1:0-16904 GCA_964384485.1 uncultured Spirochaetales bacterium
TGTAATAAAACAATTTATAAATTTTAATGCGAATGTGATCACCGGGAATTGCTGAGCTCTGTCATCCTGTTCCATTCCAGTTCGAAACTATATAAATTCCTAAACAGATGCCTAAATCTTAAATACGGGACTAGTTTTTTGCCAAGATCCCTGGAGATAACAGGCGGCCGTATATCATCCAATTCCAGCGACATATCCACAAGAAGATCCCGGTGCCAATCCGGAGTGTTCGGCAGTCCTCCATTCAATTCAGATGCTATCCTTGAAAAGATTCGCTCCATTCCGGTATAAAAATCATGGAGCAGCGAAGCCTTGGTCCGAACCTGGATCCAATTTTCGATATTTGTGGGAACGGCAGCGTATTCTCTTATTACCCGATTAATTAAATCCAATTCTTCTTCAACTTCTCTCTTTATACGAATCATTATCATTGCATCTTTTTTCATAACAAAACCCCCTTTCCCTTACAGCTTCCCGGATCAGATCATTAGCGTCTTCATAAGGAATGATATCTAAACGAAAATCGGTTAGGTAAGCAGCTTCTCCAGATATCAGGAAAAAATCTCTCGCCGGTATTCCCCGGACTACCAAATCGATGTCAGACCGGCGGGAAAAATCCCGGTCAGAATTCAAACAAGGAGCCGATCCCGTAAACCTCAGCGCCGCAGCGGCGGGACAGAAACGAAGCAATTTTTTCTGCGTCACGTAGTGCTTTTTGACTTAATTCAAGATCGTTTCTTCTCTTAGCGAGATATTTCAGAGGATTGTATTTATTGCTGTCCATTGGGATCATATCAGTATTATACATTGACCAGACCCGGCTGGGAAGCGCGAGAATCCCAGCCGCGGCACTTCCGGGTCCTCAGTGCTCCTCGGTCCGCTGTCCGGCACAACCGGAAGCCCAGGGTATACCGGGAACTGTAATCCATGTCCATGTCCCATGCGCCGACCTGTAATCCCCCCGCGCTGCCGTTTAAGCCTCCGCCCAATTGATTCTTCCGGCGGCATACTTCGTGAAGCACCATTCACAGACATTACCGCTCATATCATATATTCCAAGAGAATTCGGATTGTACGACTTCACTGCCCCGGCTTCTGATGGAGGTCCCGGACTCCTGAATAAGGGAATTAAATTCTGGTTAAGCATGTTGATTGCTGTATCCGGCACGGTAGTATTATATCTGGTTTTGGTGAAAATTTTAAATCAAGTCGGGATCAAGATATAAAACCGACACGGCGGTCGTGTCACTCACCTTAAACGCCCCGGACGCTGCTCCTGACCACAAGTTCCCCGGGAAAAACCCGCTTCTTCTCCGGGAGACTCCCCTCCTGGGTCAGCTTGATCAAAATATTCACCGCTTCCCGGCCCATCTCTTCCTTCCGGAAGTCGATAGTAGTCAGTTCCGGCTCCACGTATTTACCCAGAACAAGGTTATCCATACCGATAACGGAAATATCACCAGGTACAGTCATGCCGGCCTTCAGGATTGCTTTTACGGCACCAATGGCGTATATATCGGCCGCGCAAAAAACCGCGGTGGGGTTTTTACTCAGGAGCCGTTCCATGCATCGGTGAGCGGTTTCTTCGTCACCCTCCCGGGCGTCCTGGAAGATAAGTCCCTTCTCCGGTTTTATCCGTGCCGCCTCCAGGGCATTTAAATATCCCCTGTACGTTTGCCTGCCGTAGAAGGATTCGGCGGAATCTCCGATATATCCGATTTTCCGGTGCCCCCTGGTAACCAGATAATTCATTGCGATAAGGGCGCCCTGGGCGTAGTCCGCCTCTACCGCGAAAACGTCGGGAGTCCGCAGGTGCTCGTCCACCAGGACCAGGGGAAACTCGGTTTCCCGAAGCTTCTCGATAACCAGCGGATCGGTTTCACCGAGGATGATGATACCGTCCACTTCCCGGTTCCGTACGATTTCCGGCACCAGGTTGTCCCGGTCACCATTGGCAGGGGAGAATAGCAGATTGAACCCCAGTTCCTCGCACTGTTTCGCCGCGGGGCTTAAAATTTCGTGTAAAAACCAATGACTTAACGGGGAATGTTCCCGCTCATGAAGAATCCCGATGTTGTTTGTCCGCTTTGTAAGTAACCTCCGGGCCTGCTGATTGGGAATGTATTCATTTTCTTCTACAATTTTAAGAATTCTCTGCCGGGTCTCGTCACTGATTCCCTTTTTGTTGTTAAGCGCAAAAGAAACAGCGGAGGCAGAAACATTAGCAAGTTCAGCAATGTCCTTGATTGTTAGAGCTTTTGCCATTATTTTTTGATCCTAAAAGGGATTATATCACTAAAATTTGATTAGGTCAAATTACTAAAGAATTCAACCCTATTACAATCAAGTACATAAACCGGCATCACCGGAAATTGCCGCTTCCGCTCTCATAAACGGAGTCGGTTCAGCTCCCGGATCATGGCGAGGTATCCTTCCGGAGGCATATAATGGGGGACAGAATTTCCTGTACCCAGAGCAATCCCCGGTTTTCCAGCCAGGTCTTTCATAAGGCTGTCGATATATATAGAGATCTCGGCCTCATCACCCCGGCAGGGAACATCGGTATCGATTCCGCCGAAATTACCGATCCGGCGGCCGTACCGTTCTACCCACTCCGGAAAAGGGGCGATGGAATCTTCGTTGGAGTGTTTTGCGTCTATACCGCCGGTTTCGATCAGGGCATCCATCAGCTGAAAGATGTTGCCGCAGGAGTGGAGCAGGAACGGTTTTCCTGAGCGGTGGATTATCCGGGAGATTCGGCCGTACTGCGGCACGATCTCTTCGATGATTAGTTCCGGCGCAAGGAGGGTCGCGTCCTTGTAACCCAGATCATCCCCCATCCGGAGAACGGCGTATATGTCGCCGAACTCCCGGACGAACCGTTCCCAGATCGCGGAGATCATGTCTCCCGTTCTCTGAAACAGCAGGGCGAACAATTCAGGATCATCATACACCATAAGGCAAAGACGCTCGTATCCGGTAACATCCTGGACGCATTCAAAGATTCCGTTTCCGGGACCTCCGACGGCTTTCATACCCGGCGGCATCACCTCCCGGAGGGTTTCATAATACCGTGCGTTGTTCCGGAAAAAGATCTCGGGCACATCATCCCAGGGGTACGCGTCCAGATCTTCCCGGTCCTTTATGCAGCCATCGGAATGACTGTAAAGAGCTCCGCTCCCGGGCATGGACGCCGAGATCAGCCGTTCGAAACTTACGGTATCGTATCCCATCTGCCGGAAGAAGTCCGCGTAGATCCGCAGGTACTCCCGGAGATCTTTATCATCTCCCTGTTCCATATCGGCGAAAGGATTGCCCAGGATCTTTTCCATCACCGAAACATCGATGCTGTGTTCGTAGATCGGAACCGGTGAAACCGGTTTATTTTTCGCGGCGTCCTCGAGCCGGGTGTAATCCGGTTCAAAATCCCCAATCATCACATCAGTATTCATGTCTCACTCCCATTCCGCGGGTTGATTCCCGGGCAATAACCGGATTCTTGAGCCGGGTTCTTTCCCTGTCGATTACCCGGTCAAGGCTGCTTCCGAAAAGGACGGAAACTTCGTATTCATGCTCTCCCTGATCCATAACCGGAAAGAGGGGCGCGGTTTTCTCGTCAAAAGGGGGATGATGGGCGTAAATGGGCGTCCGCAGCATGGTCATCCGGATGGTGCCGTCCTCCTGGACATCCCCGGCGAATGTGTCCCAGCTTACCGCGGCAGTGCCGGCGCCGTTTTCGCCGGTCACACTCACGTGGCCGTATACCGGATACTCCCGTCCGTCCGGGTTCCTTGGAATGATGCCTCCGGGAACGCCGTCCCGCCGTTCCGTACAGGTTCCGGAGCCGGGTATAACCAGTTTTATAATCCGGCGGCTGCCTGAGAAATTGAGTCTTATTTTCATGGTGAGGACCGGTTCATCCCGGTACAGATAGATGTACCACTGCAGCACCGAGTTTCCGAATCGGAGCGTATTGAAGTAACCGGAGCGGATTGGACCGTCTTCAATCCGCAGCCATGGACCCTCCGCCTCGAAAACACCCTCCGGTTCCACCCCGTAGGAGTGAATCCCGTGGCTCCAGGTATCGCTCGGATCGGAAAATACCTGGACCGAAATCTCCGGCACTTTCAAGCTGTCCGCAACTCCTTGAACAGAGGCGGTCCCCCGGGAACCGAAGACTGTCTTAAGAACACCGTTATCCGCCGCCTTTGCCTCCTCCGCTTCCGGAGAGGGGACGTACTTTTCAGCCGCGGCCTCCATTTCCAGCACCTCTGTTGCGCCGGCGGGGATTGACGCGGGGAGAAGATACCGGGTCATAGCCCCGGCCGCCGCTTCCTGGCGGATCACCTGGACTTGCACAGGTTTCCCGGAACTGTCCAGGAAACGGTAGTCTGTTTCATCGTACATCCAGCGGAATCCCGTCCACGGCTCGATTTCAACATAACCGGAAAAATCCTCCGGCGCGGTATTGTAGAGGAGAATCCGCTGCCGTTCCGAGGGCGGAAGCGCGGCTGTTTTCCGGCCGGCGGAATCTTCAAGAACGGCAGTGCAGATCTCCCGGACATGCCCGAGCTGGCTGAAGGCGTCACTATAGGCGCTTTTAACCGAACAGCCCCCGGCGATATCGTGGAACTGATTAAAGAGCAGGACCCGCCGGGCGTGCTCCCGTTCAGGAGTTTCTTCCTTATCCGACAGCAGACCTGCCGCCTGAGCCAGGAATTCAGCCCGGCGGAAGGTCTGTTTAAAGGAGTGATAGGTGCTGTAGCAGCCCACGGCATGATACTGCAGTTCTTCATCGATTACCGGAAGCTGATCCCGTTTTTCCCGGACCGCGGAAAAGAAGCTGACGGGATCACTGAACCGGAGGGTGACTCCATCTCCATAATCAAGATTCTCCCGGATCCATTCTATTTCTTTTCTGACGGGACCGCCCCCGTGATCACCCACGCCGTAGAAGCACATGGTATGGCCGGCGGCAGGATCCACCGCGGCCGCTGCCGCCTCGATATTTTCTTTCAGGGGAGTTTTAGGGCTGGTAAGATAACTTTTCGGTATTCTGAACGCAAGCACTTCACCGCCGTCGGCGGAACGCCAGCGGAATAAATTGGAAGGCAGTTCCTTTTCGTGCTCCTGAGGACGCATGAATACATAGGAATCTATGCCGCAGCTGTTGAACAAGCCCGGGAGAAAGGCGCCGTGTCCGAAGCTGTCGATGTTGTAGGCGGTGGAAACGGTGACTCCGAAATTTTCTTTGAAATACCGGAGACCCAGCCGGTATTGCTCAACGAAAGCCGGGGCGGAGGGGAAATTGCAGTCAGGCTGAACCCAGGAACCGCCGACAAAAATCCACTGTTTCTTGTCGGCAAGCCCGCGGACCCGGTCCAGAGTATCCGGATCAAACTTCTTAAGCTGTTCGTAGATCCAGGCTTCGCCCATGGTAAAGATCAGCTCCGGATATTCTTCCAGAAGGTCACAGGCGGTTCTGCAGGTAGCAACCGCTTCGTCGGATCCGGATGTTTTCCGCCACAGCCACACCGGATCGATGTGGGAATTGGCGACCATGTGTACCGTCATTCCTGCCATGCTGCCTCCTATAAACTCCGGCTGAACAGTTCCCAGCCTTCAAAAACCGCCCGGACGTTTTCCGGTTTAGCTCCCGGACCGAACTCGCACTGGGCAATGCACCCTCCGTCTTTCCACAGGGTTCGGCCGATCCTGCCCGCTGCTTCCCTTACCTGATCCGGTGATGCTTCGGTAAGCATGTACTGCCGGTCCATCTCTCCCCAAAAGCAGATCTTTCCCCGGAACTGTTCCAGGTTTTCGATTCCCATGCAGAAGATCTGGGAGTTGAGGGCGTCCAGACCGAGCTCACAAAGATCGGGAATGATATCCAGGATATGGCCGTCGGAATGCATAAAGATCTTTTTTCCGTTTTTATGGGCAATATCGATATAATCCCGGTAAAAAGGCTTGAACACCTGCCGCCAGAGTTTGGGATTGATCAGGAGGGTATTCTGCGAGCCCCAGTCGTCCATAAAAGCCAGGGCATCCACCTCCGTGGCAGCCCATTTCTCAAGGAGTTCACAGTAGAAGCCGTGAAGTTTATTCATAAAAGCCGTCATCTCCGGCGGAATATCCGCGAGATCCATATAGAGGAGTTCGGAAGTCCGGAGAAACTGGAGCCGCTCGAAAGGCCGGGGAGTCCGGCCGCTTAAAACGAACTTGTCGGTATTCCGGCAGAACCGGTTTATCTGCTCCGTGTCAATTGAGAGGAGCTCTTCGGGGAACCGGAGATCCTTCCAGTCGCTCCAGTCATCAGCCTGAATCAGGGGTTCCTTGACTTCGCCGATATGTCCCCGGCTGTGGTTGATGAACCTGCAGCCCCATTCGTCGATATATTCTCCGGGCTCCTCCGGGTGTCCCTCTGAGGGCGGCTGATTCCGGTAGTATCCGGGAGCACCCGTAATGTCGGACGGATAATCACTCTGTATCTTCTCAAGTTCTTCCGGAAAATTTATTCTCGCCCAGCCCAAAAGCCAGAGCTGCCTGGGCACCCGTTCGGGTCCTTTAAAATTCAGTGTGTCGTAAACAATCTCTCGTGACGCAGCCATGAAGCCTCCAAATCATTCATTTTTTTTGAAAACGACCCGGAGATTTTTGTCCGTAAACCTTACTCGAAAAATGCCGGCTTGATCCCCGGACGGTTCCGCGCTGCCGCCGGAACACTCCGTTATCATAACCGAATCACTTCCGGATATGCGTGCTTTCAGGAATACGGGGAGATCCTCCGGCACCTCAGCTTCCAATTGAACGGAAAGGGTATCTGTTCCCCCTTCCCAGATCATGGAAAGGGGACCGTAGACCGTTTTCATTCCCCGTATTATCAGCTTTTTTCCCGGTTTTAACCAGTCCTCAGGGATTCCCCAGCCGAGTTTTAGTCCCTCATCTTCCAGTATAAACAGCGTTCTGAGCCATGACAGCCAGGCGCATTCATCGGGTGTTTTGAAGAGCGGACCGGCCCCTTTTCCAAGAACTTTGATCCACTCGGCAAGGCAGCGCACATCTTCATACGCGATGGCCAGGTAGGAATTGATAAAACTCCGGACCGCGGGTTTAACCTGATTCCGGATCAAATAGGCCGCCGGGATGTCCACCAGCATGGGCTGTTTCGAGAATCCTTCCTGACTGAACCACAATTCGGGATCCTGCTCCAGATCGGTTACCGGCTTCCGGTAGCGGTTTTCTTCGGTGTCGTGAAGAAGCCAGTCCAGAAGGATATCGCCGCTCCGGAAAAATCCCACCGTCGCCCCCTTGGCCAGGGGAGATTCCAGACACTCCCGGATCCAGCCCGAATCCCGGTGCCTGCTGTAGGCATGGGACGGCACACGGGGAATCCAGGTGCCGTCTTGCAGGGGCACCGCGCAGGAGCGGACAGCGGCCCGTTCCAAAGACCTGCGGATGTCGGTGCCGTATTCCCGGGCCAGCTCCGTGAGTTCCCCGGCCCGGCCGTCTCCGATGTCCTTAAAGGCCTCGGCGGTCTTTTTAATCCCCGCCCAGCAGAGGATATTCACCTCGAACCAGTAACGCCACTCCTGAATATCCTCGATCGCCCCCATGGGAAGCAGACCGTAGTGAATTACCGGTTTCCCAAGGTCATCCTCTACCATGGTGGTCCGCCGTTCCCTCCGGACAAATTCCGCCGCGGCATAGAGATTATCCGCAACCCCTTTCAGCCACTCCCGGTCTCCGCTCAAAAAATAATGCTCCGCCAATGCCCAGAGGGACCAGCCGTGGTCCAGACTGTACGCGCCGAAATTGAACTCTCCGCTCCGGTAGAACGCGCCCTCCGTGGAAGTATATGCCCCCGGGGCCATTCCTTTCCCTTGGCTGTCCACCACGGGCTGAAGGATATTCGCCGCGGCTTTGTGATCTCCGATCATATCGAGCCATCTGCTCTGTACGGCAGCTTCGTTGGGAAAATCCTCGTAGTACCACGTGGCGGCGCCGCAGTGCCACCTTCCCGTTTCAGGATGCTTGTCCGCGGTAAGCAGGACGTGCCACAGCACGGACCGGGTGAAATCATCCACGTCGGGATCTATGCCTGAAATGGAACCGCATTCCCCGATCCTCTTCCGCCAGAATGACTCAACCCGCTCCCGTTCCCGGTCGTACCTGAATCCCCAGGTGTCCGCGGAATTCCACTTCGATTCAAAGGGCATGACAAAATCCTGAATGATCTCTTCCCCCGGCGCCAGCACGACCTGACCTGACAGCGCCTGATGGACACCGGTAACCGATTCGGAATCAACACATTCATCCAGCATCCACCGGTCCGGATTGTTCAACAGTGAAAGCCTGATGCCCGGTTCATCATAAAATTTCCTGGGATAACTCAGCATTTCAACCGCTGTTGTTGTTCCTTCTGCCATAAGAGAACCGTTCCGGTAACCGAAATGTTCTCCGCTTTTAAGGAGAAACCACAAGGTTACCCTTTTTTCCGTGGAACCGGTATTCCGGATTTTCCAGCGCCCCGCTAAAAAAGACGGTTCCTGACCGTTCTTGTCCTCCGTGTCTCCCAGATCCGGGTGCAGCAGGGTAGCACAGCATTCCATTTCTGAAACGAGCTCGTCCTGATTCCATGTAGTTTTAAGGACCGGAAGCCGGCCTTCAAGGAATTTCTGCCGGAAGGACCGGGCAGGTAATTTCCGGGGACCTTTCTCTCCGATTCCGCAGTCCAGGGAAAGTATTTGAGCGGGCCAGCGGAAAAGATCTTCTTCTCCCCGGCGGAGTTTGAGCTGTTTCCGGTCCAGAAATATTCTTCCGTCGTACCTGCAGGCAAACTCTCCCCGGTTTGCCTCGCACCCCAGAACCGCGTACTGTCCATGGGCTTCCTTGTCCAGTTTCGGTATTTCCTTCCGCCCCCGCTCCAGGGTCTGTTCCGGCATGGATTCAATTTTATCGATAAGCCGGGTTCCGGGTTTTACCAGAGAAGAAACTGCCTCTCCCGGAGTTTCGTCCCGACTTTCCGCTGATCTGACCAGGGCGGCGAAATCGGGAAGCCACATCTTTTTTTCCGATACAAGATCAAGGAGATTGACGGTAAAACCGCGGTTCTCCCACTCCAGGGTAAGAAGGGGCAGATCTCCGGAGGCGCACCGGCTGCCGTCCCGGGGAGAAAAAAACGATACGTCCATATCAAGACCGGCCTGCTCAGCCTTTCCTGTTTTAGCAGTTCCCCCCTCCGGGAAAAAACCGTTATGCAGACTGATGGTTACAGGTGTGCCGGTTTCCGGCTTCCGGGTCCCCGGGGCGCTGAAGAGCCAGTCAACCCGGACCCGGAGCGGTTCATACGTTCCCCGGAGAATCGGATCGATTCTTTTTACCGTGACTGTCTCGGCGTCCGGGAAAACCGCCCGTACCTTTAGGGTCCGCCGGTAATCGATCCCGGGACCTTCATAACGCGACACCTCCCGGCTGGTCATTTCGGGGAACTTCAGGAGAATTCTGTTGTCTTGTATTTCAAAGGAGCTTTCCGCCCGCCGCCAGATACCGTGTACAGCATCATCAACCGTTTCCCACCCCGGACTCATCCGGTTCGCCGGAGGCCATCCCAGCTGCCAGTACTCAAGATAGGGCTTCATACCCGCCCGGGGTATTTCCGGCGGATCAAGCATTATTTCAAGCCCCGTTACTTCCCGGGGATCGGGAAACTCGAGTCCGATATTTGCCGGAGAAAAGGGACCCCGGGCTTCCGGTTTCCACGGGTCATGACCGGAAAATACCGCGTCAGTTTCTGTGTGATTCCCCGCGTCCCGCCAAGACTTGATCTGCCAAAACCTGTATCCATTTTCTTCCTTCATATACACACCTCGCATTATTTATCCTACCGGAGGTAAAACGTTTTAGTCAAGACTGAAAGATCCGTATTGCCGCTAAAAGGTTTTAGATGTATAATGGTGAAAGGAAAGTGATAACCAAAAAAGTTCCGAAATGGATATGGAAACGGGATACAAAGGAAGAACGCAACCTTTGGCTGGAGTTCAAGACAGATATCTCCATACCAAACAACGTCACTACCGTGACAATCGAAATAACAGCCGACAGCCGCTACATTCTATTTATTAATGGTGATATCAAAGGGAGAGGTCCCGGCCGATATTGGCCCAAAAAAATGCAGTACGATACATACATTTTATCTGTATCCGCAGGCAAAACAATGACGGTACGTGTATTGGTTCATTATTTCGGATGCGGTACCTATCAGTACATACCGGGCGCAGGAGGCTTATGGTGCAAACTTATGCTCGGGTCATCAGAAACAGCATCTGATAATTTTTTATATGCGGTAGTTACAGACAGGTCTTGGCTGGTGAGAAAAATAAAGGCATATAATCAAAATACCGAAAGAATATGCCGTCATCTGGGTTTCGTGGAGGAGTTCAACGCCGCGGCGGAGGAAGATGGTTATGAAAAAGCAGTAGAGATAGATGATTTTACCGCAACATCCTTCGGAAAACCGGTCCCGCGCGATATCCCCCTGCTCAACCAATTCCCGGTTTCCTGTGAGAAGCTGGAACTGTCCCGGCACTTAATCCCGCCTACATGGTGGGGCATCTCGGAAAAAACGGCTTATCTTCCACAGAATACAGCCATTTATATCAGCTTGACGTTCGTTCTTTCCCGGCGAACTCCAATAACCATCTTTTTGTATTACGGAACATTACCGTTGGATGTTACTTTAAATGGAAAAACAATTTGTCCCGGAAAGGAAATGATATTAGACAGCGGTGAGTATATTGTCCGTTCCAAAGCGGTGAACCAAGGAGATTACCGCATCAAAACAGCCGTAAACCTTTTTATAGAGGATTATTCAGTGAATCGTTTTTCCCCGGGTTTAGAGCTTTCATGCGCCGGCAGCAGTCCTCCGTTAATTCAAACAAGCAAATTCCCCGCTGTTGATTTTCCTCCGGATCCATGGCTTGTTTTCACCGCATCAAAAAATTCGGAAAATCCGATTGCCAAAATTCTTAATAAAACCCAGATGCTTTTTGACTTTAAAGAAGAAGTTTCCGGATATTTATCATTCGAATTGGAACTATCAAACAATTGCGTGATAGATTTTTACCTCTTTGAAAAACTGTTGGATACATTTAAACCTGAACATACCGATGGTCTTTATAACATCTTGCGTTACAAGGCAAAACCCGGCAGACAATCATATGTATCGGTTATACCCAGGGCCGGACGGTACCTTATGATAACTGTACCGGATGAATCAGAGGTTGATTTTTTGTCTATAAATATGATCAATACCCTTTATCCAACTATGTCTAAAGGCAGCTTTAACAGCACAAACAGAATGCTCAACAGCATTTGGGAGTTATGCTGCAAAACAACCGCTCTTTGTATGGAAGACACATTTACCGATTGCCCAACCTACGAACGAACCTATTGGGTCGGTGATGCCGGAGTTCAAGGGCTTTGCGCATATACTGCTTTCGGAGATTATTCCCTGCAGCGGCATTGTTTAATCCTAGCTTCCCACTCACTGCAAAGAAGTCCCTATCCTGAAGGAAGGGTCCCCGCGAATACCGTCTCAAGAATTCCGTCATGGGCTTTGATTTGGATAATATCAATTTGGGAGTATTACATCTATTCGGGAGATAAAAAACTACTCTATAGGCTATATCCCGGAATAGAAAGAACAATTCTATCATTCCATAAAATGATCCGTAAAAATCTGCTCTGGACTGACGGATGGAATTTCATAGATTGGGCGGATATTGACGCGCCTTCAGGCGGTGCCATTACCGCGGTTAACGCTTTTTTTCTCATGGCAATCGAAGCTGCTGAACGAATAGCATTAGTAATTAATGAATCGGATAACCCGCTGAAATGCCGAATAGTTTCAGAACAAATTCGAGGAGAGGTAAACCGGCTTCTTTGGGACCCCGAATGTAAAGGATATATCGACTGCATCAAGCCGGATGGAACATTATCCGCAAAAATAAGTGAACAGACCCAGATTCTATCCTACCTTGCCGGTATTAGCGGAGGGGATCGGAGAATTCTATTAGAAGACAGGATTTCATCTTTCCCGGGCAGCACCACCGAAGCTGGGATTGGTACGCCCTATTTCATGCATTATCTTTTAACTGCGCTCCGAAAAATGGATAAGATAGACCGCGTACACACACTCATTCAGAAGTACTGGGGACAGATGATTCATACGGGCTCACCCGGATGTTTCGAGGTTTTCCCGGGATACCAAAAAGACAGAATGACCCGCAGCTACTGCCACGGATGGTCAGCCTCTCCTTTATATCATATTCAGACCGCGCTATTGGGTGTTGAACCATTGGAACCCGGATTTTCGAACATATCCGTAAATCCCAGTTTTAATTTGGAGAAAAGATGCAGAGGAGCAGTACCTACTCCTCACGGCACCATTCACATAGAGTGGGAGAACCTTGAATCATCAGTAGTGATAAAAACAACGATTCCTTCTTCTATAAAAGGTTATATTGCTTTACCCGTAAACTATGTGTGGACGGAATCTATCAGCCTTAAGAAAAAGCGGCATTCGGATACTATTCAATATTATTTTGATTCGGGCGCTAATATTATTTTTAAAGGAAAAAAGGGCTGCCTAAATAAATAGACAGCCCCAATTTGTTTTCAGCTAATAAAAAATCTTACGGATTCTTGATCGCGTCCATGTCGATTTCTTTGATCCGCTGACGCCGCTCCTCTACAATATCCATGATACCGAGAGATTTCGCCTCTTCAGCCCACTTGTTGATGATTTTTTCAACTTCAGCTTCGCTGTCCGCGGCTATAACGGTGGCCCACATTTCGGTAAACGCGGTGTCGATACCTTTCATGAGCTTCTTCTCGAGTTCGCCGGGTATATAGAAGTAGTCTTTCGTCGGAACATCGGTGCTGTAGAGTTCTCGTCTCCAGGCGGTATTTTCCCAGCCTAGCTTGTTGTCTTCTCTCTGGAGCATGGGGCTTGTTTTCTGAAGATGCTTGAATTTATTTACATCGGTAACAAGCTGCTGCCAGTAGATAACCCCATATGCACAGGCTTTGTTCCAGTCCATGTCGTTGGTCTTTTCGTTGAATTCGGGAAGGATCTCGATCTTTCCGTCTTCGTCGTACCGGAAGGATTCTCCTTCGATACCGAAATTAACGAGGATCTGTCCTTCTTCGGTGGCGATATAATCGACCATCTCTATGAAATTTCTCACCGTCTGTTCCGGGACCTTCTTGTTAAAGATAATGGACGAGTAGGCGCCGGGGAACGGATACCACGTGTAGGTGTTGTAGGGATTTTTGGTCTGGGGATCCGTCATCCTTCCGGAAGAGATGTACATTAGATCCGGATCGATCTGCTTGGCAGCATCGGAGAGGGAGTTCATTTCCCAGTACGCTCCGTCAAAGGATCCGACTCTGGAAGAACTTACTTTTTCCTTAAACTGAGCGTCTTTTATGATCAGAGCCTGTCTGTCCATGAGACCGTCCCGGTACATTTTGTTCCAGAACTTTGCCGCCCGCATGAGTTCGGGGCTGTTGGTATATTTTCCGTAATATACTTCGTAGTTGTTCTTCGGATCGTTCCAGAGACTCCAGTGCCGGAGGAAGATGTACGGACTCGCGCCTTGCAGATTTTCGTTAAGAAGATACGGTATAACTTCCTGACCGTTCTCTGCTGTAACAATTTCTTCTTTCACCCGTTTGCAGTACTCGTATAAACCTTCCGGAGTTGTGGGGGCTTCCATCCCCAGCTCTTCCATCCAGTCAACCCGGAAATAGGGTCCGCCCGGTGGAACATTCAATAAATCGTATCCTGATCCGGTCTGGGTGGGAAGGATGTAGTGACTGTCATCCGAAGGATCCCTGAACATATACAGGGCATCCCGGATCAGCGGATAGAGTACTTCCTGTTCTGTAACAAAGTCGGTAATTTCCCAGATCAGATCGTTCTGACCCATCTTGTTGTAAAGATCGATGCTGAACTGATCCCTGGAGCCGAAAAATGCTTCCGGAATTTCTTTGGAAGCTGCCATCAGATTAAGCTTTTTGTGAAGATCATCCCAGGTAGCAACCGTTAAAGGCTCGTATTTGATTTTGAAGCCGGTTCTTTTCTCGATTTCCGGTGTTACAAAATCCATATCCGCTTTCGGTCCGGTCCATCCCATTTCGAAACAAACCAGCTCAATTTCATTATACTTTCCTTCAGTAGCCTCTTCTTTCTCGCCTTTCGCGAAAGCGAAGACACACACAAAAAGAAGTACAATTACGATACCAATAAAACGCGTGTTTTTTTTCATGTTTCCCTCCTGTTTATTTGAATGAAAAAATCTTCTAACTTTTTACTAAAACCTTTAACCAATTTTTTATGTCACCTCCTTATAAAAAATATCTTCCTTATCCTTTCAGAGATCCGATCATCAGACCGGACACGAAATAGCGCTGCAGGAAGGGGTAGATTGCCACGATGGGTACGACGGTTATCATAAGCATTGCCATCTTTATTGATTCTACGGTTATCTGAATGTTCTTCACTGGACCCATGTAGGTCCCCTGCTCCATCATCTGATTACCGATCTCGGCTCCGTGGAGAATACTCAGGAGCAGGGTCTGCAGGGGCCATTTATCGGCGGAATAGACGTAAACGGTTCCGATGAACCAGTCATTCCAATGATGCACACCGGTCAAAAGAGCGATTGTAGCCAAAGCCGGGGCGGACAGGGGAAAAAAAATCCGGAAGAATATCGTAAAGTAGTTTGCGCCGTCAATCATCGCGGATTCTTCCAATGCTATATCCATCTCGTTGTAATAAGTTCTGAGCAGGAGGATCCGGAAAGGCACATAGATATACGGAATGATGTAGACCAAAAGGGTGTCCACAAGACCAACCCCTCGGTACACCATGAATGTCGGAATCAGCCCGGCGCCGAAATACATGGGAACGATGATAAGCCAGTTGATCCACCGGCGGCCCGGGAGATCATTTTTTGTC
This sequence comes from uncultured Spirochaetales bacterium, assembly GCA_964384485.1. Taxonomy (GTDB): domain Bacteria; phylum Spirochaetota; class Spirochaetia; order CAYLLE01; family CAYLLE01; genus CAYLLE01. The sequence continues at coordinate 15,026 of CAYLLE010000078.1, forward strand.
AGCGCGAACGCGAAAGTGGCACAGCCTAATACAGTAAGAATGGTGCCCGCGACTGTCCGGTACACACTGACCATGGTCGCGCTCAGCATGTTATCATTCCGGAAAACGGTCAGGTAGTTTCTAATCGTAAACATTCTCGGGAAGAAATAAATTCCTCCCCTCATGGCATCAAAACCATCATTAAAAGATATCGCTAATATATAGATAAACGGGTACACACAGATAATGGAAAAAAGCACCATGAATGTGATGTTTACGATGTTAAAGATATTTTCGCCTCGGCTGTGATGCATTCAGAACTCCTATTCTAAATTAACGATTCCTGTTTGAGCCAGCTGGAAACCTGGTTGGCTATGAGAAACAACGCCAAGCCAATTATCGATTTAAAGAATCCCATGGCAGCGGCCAGGGAGAGACTGTCCAGACTCTGGGTCATAAGATACCGCATAACCAGGGTATCCAGAATATCACCTATATCCCGGACTGCCAGATTTCCCATGGTATAAAGCTGGTCAAAACCCGCGTTCATCAAATTTGATACCGTAAAGATGAAGAGCAGGACCACCGTTGCCTTTATGCCGGGAAGGGTTATATGCCATATCTGCCGCAGCCGGCCGGCGCCGTCAATCGTCGCCGACTCATAGAGCTGGGGATCGATACTGACGATTGCCGCCAGGTAGAGGATGCTTGAAAACCCGATGGTTTTCCACTGTTCAGTAAAAATAAGGATCGGATAAAACCACTCCTTCTCCTGCATAAACTCGATCGGCTCATTCAGGATCCCCAGACCCGCTAGAATTTCATTAACCAAACCGCCGTCGGAAGAGAGCAGCTTATACCACAGTCCTGAAACAACAACCCATGAGATAAAATAGGGAAGATACGAAATGGTCTGGGTAATCCGCTTGAATTTGGTTCCCCGAAGTTCGTTAATGAGCAGAGCAAATATAATCGGGAGAGGATATCCAATGAATATTTTTAAGGAACTGATTACCAGGGTGTTCCGGAGGGCACTCAAAAACCCCGGTGTCCGGAAGATCATCTTTAAATTTTCCAGACCGACCCAGGGACTTTTCCAGAACCCGGTTACCGGATCGTACTGTTTGAACACCATCACAAGGCCGTACATGGGGGCGTAGGCAAAAATAATAAATCCGGCGATTCCGGGAAGCAGAAAAATGTATAGAAGCCGGTACTTCCACAGCCGTGCCATCAGGTTGGCCCGGCGCTGCTGTTTCGTAAGGGTAAAATCCTGATTCGGTTTCTGCTTTTGTTTTAATTCAATCTTTACTTGTTCAACGGGAATCAAAGCTTACCTCGTTCCTTATATAATTAATAACCATATACTAAACCCTTTAAGTAAATCTGTCAAGAAAATCTTTCACTAAACGGCAATTAATCTGCAGGTACTCATACCGTTCCGGAATGGACCTGAAGAGACCTTTAGCCGCGAATTATCCTAAATGTTTTAATTTCATAAGGCCCTATTCTGAAGGAGAAGTGTCCGGTATCGTATCTTCTCTCCTCACCGATGGACTCTTCCGTTAAACCGCATTCAGTAACACTGAAGCGCAGGAAGCACATTGTGACGGTGACATTTCCCCGGCTGCCGTGTTGTTCGCAGAACCGGATGATAAAACCGTTGCCGTCTTCCGCCTGTTTTACCGACTCCACCGTTACGTTTTCCCGGTCCGTCTCAAGGAAGGTTACGGGAGATGATTCCTTGCTTCCCCCGGCGGGTACGGAAACCGTGAGGAGGGGTGAATTGAGCCCCCGTGCGGCACGTACCGTTTCGCCTTCTCTCCAGCCTCCGGCATGGGGAAACAGGGAGTAGGTAAACTCATGGGCACCCAGATCGGCATCGGGATCGGGCCATTCG
>CAYLLE010000079.1:0-3884 GCA_964384485.1 uncultured Spirochaetales bacterium
ATTGCATAAGCGGCAGTCGAGACCCGCAGCACAAACACGCCCCAATTAAAATAGCGGCGTCCATACTTGAGGTAAGCACGCCGGTTTTTGCTTATCCATTCTACAAGCGCGGAAGCATCAGGATCGTCAGGATTCGAGCGCAGGAAATCGTCAACAGCCATCCATTGTGCAGCTTCGTATCGGTCCCAACCCTGATCACTTGCCATCACCATCTCCACTAACCGCGTACCCGCCGATTCAAACCGGACTAAAGTATCATCTAAAGAAACAAATTCGTCCTTACCGATACCCATAGCTTCATAAGCTTCTTCCGGAGGCGGCTCTTTCCAGTACGGTTCGCCTACCAGAAGCAGACCATCCGGTTTTAGGGACGGTTTCATCAGCTTCAAAGTTCCGGTTAAGCCGTTTCCGATCCAGGTAGCCCCTATGCAGCTCACCACGTCATAATTACGCTCCGCGGCCCGATATTCACCGGCATCACCTTGAACGAACTCCAGTTTTTCAGCAACATCCAGTTCTTCAGCCCTTTTTTCCGCGCTGTCCAGGAATACGGAACTGATATCCACCCCCACCCCGCTTATACCGTACCTCCCCGCCCAGGTACAAAGCATTTCCCCCTTGCCGCAGGCCAGGTCAAGTTGTTTCATACCGGGCTGTAAACGGCATATATCGCCTAACAGCAGCAGCTGATCTTCCGTGAATGGGTTGAGGATACGATGGTACGATTCCGCGATTTCATGAAAACGTAATGACATTCTTTCTTCCTTTTATTTTATAATCGGTTATAGCCGGTTCATTCATTAAAACCTAATCACCTTGCCGGCGGTGTCAGGGAACAAAGCATCCTGATTTGCCGATACTTAAAGCATGTCCAGGAGTCAACAAAATCCATCGGTTGACAATACAACCAAAATGTAACTAATATGTAACTATGGCAAATATAACTATCCGGAATATTCCCGACGAAATATTTGAACAAATAAAGAAATTGGCATCCGTTGAAAAGCGAAGCCTAAATAATGAACTGCTATTAATAATAGAGAAAGGTACTCAATCAGCGCTTGAACACGTTCAAACAAATCCAAAATACATTCCAAAATCATTGCAAATCCATTTATGGGAAAATTTATCCGGTCTTTGGGAAGATGAGAGAACTACTGAAGCAATAATAGATGATATATATTCTAGTAGAACCCTGGGCCGGGAAATAAACTTATGATTCTATTTGATACCGATATCTGTGTGGAAATTCTCCGAAAGAATCACGAAATATTAAAAAAAAGAGCTCAATTTGACGGCTCAATCGGAATATCATTTATGTCAGTTGCTGAATTATATTATGGCGCCGCAAAATCCTCAAATCCGGTAAAAAACGAACAATTAATTCAAGAATTTTTATTAACACTTGAAATTATTCAAACAGATAACGAAATACTCAAGAAATTCGGCAAATTAAAATATTTTTTGTATAAGGAAAAGGCAATTTTACCGGACGCGGATATTCTAATTGCTGCCGCAGCGTATATAAAAGCCGATAAACTCATAACAGGAAACGTAAAGCATTTTACCAGATTTCCAAATCTGGTAATCGAAAATTGGCGCGGGTGAAAAAGAGAGAGCCCGGCCGAAATTTACCGGTTATTGAGTTCCTGCCTCTTCCTCTGTATTATAACCGGACACATCATTGAGGAGTTCCACCCATGTCCAGTGTAGCCATCGTTTCATCAGAAGATTACAGCAGAAATAACATAGAACACGCGGTAAACCGCGCGGTTGAACTATTAGGGGGAATATCCCGCTTCGTAAAATCCGGAGAAAGGATTCTTCTTAAACCGAACATTCTTGTTCCCGATCCGCCGGAAAAATGCAGCACAACCCATCCCGAGGTGCTTCGGGCTGCCGCGGTACTGCTGAAATCAGCCGGCGCGAAGGTGTCTTATGGTGACTCTCCGGGTACCGGAAGCACAAACTGGGCATGCAGGGGAGCCGGGTATTACAAGATGATGAATGAACTGGGTGTGGAACCGGCTGAATTTAAATCGGGCAGAGTAAAGTTCTTTGAAGGGGGCCTGCAGAACAAAAAATTTACGATCGCCGATCCGGTCCTGGACGCGGACGGGGTAGTAAGTCTGCCCAAAATGAAAACTCACAGTTTTCAAAAGGTAACAGGAGCTTTAAAAAACCAGTTCGGCTGTATTCCCGGATTGCGGAAAGGACAATTTCACGTAAAGATTCCTAACGCGAATTTTTTCGCGCGGATGCTGGTTGATCTGAACCAGGCAGTACATCCCCGTCTTTATATAATGGACGCGGTTAAAGCCATGGAAGGAAACGGTCCAAGGGGCGGGACTCCCAGAAAAGTAGGTCTGATAATGGCTTCCGATGATCCTGTTGCCCTGGACGCGACCATGTGCCGCCTTATGAACCTGGATCCGGCGCTTGTTCCTGCAATCACTTCAGGTGTCGAAGCCGGCGCGGGAGTGATGAACGAACACGAAATAACCATCCTGGGCGAAGATCTGCGGCAGTATATTCTGAAAGATTACAAGGTCGACAGACATCCCATCCGGCCGTATAAACCGAACAGGACATTGAAGTTTCTTAATCATCTTATTATTCCAAAACCGTACATAATAGAAGGAAAATGTATACGCTGCGGTTTATGCGTAAAGGTATGCCCGGCAGAACCGAAAGCCCTGACATGGCCCTCCGGCAAAGGTGAAGGCATCTCAGGACCGGTTCCGGTCTACGATTACAGTAAATGCATAAGGTGCTACTGTTGTCAGGAGATGTGTCCCGAAAGCGCTGTTGAGACCGCCCGTTTATGGCAGCGCCGGCGGAAGGGATAGTGAACGGACAGCCTGGAGCTGTTCCGTGGCACCCGCTCGGAACCCGTTACACCCCGCCCCCTCTCTCCAACTCCCCGGCTAAATTCGCCCGCAATTTACCGATAGACTGCAGCACCGATTCCCCTTTTTGTACCGAATCTTCAGCGTCTTCGGTATCTATCATTTCAAAATCACCGTAGTCCACATCGGTCCGGCGGGAAAGGAGAAGTTTGAAGTCTTTAACCACCTGCGCCGGAAGCAGACCCGGCTTGAAAAAACGGAGGCTTAAGGTAGTAACCGCCCCGGTATGGGATTCCGGATTGACCCCCTGGAGAATGAGCAGAGACCGGACCGAACTCAGCGCGGAGTAGTATGCCCGATTTACTGCTGTTCTTAATCTTCCCTTGTTAAAATTCGCCTTTGCGTCGTTTAAAAACTCCTCCGCCTTCTGGAAGCGGAGGGAGCTCAAGTTGATTTTATCTTCAGGTGTCAATTTCACAATGGTACCCCTTCTTCTTCTATATTGGTATAAAACGGTGTGTGGTACCGCTTTTCCCACCGCATGGTCCGTTCCGTTTTTATAACCGGATCAAATTGCACACCGGCGCTTAAGCACTCATCGCTGAACGTGTCGATAATTTTGCTCTCAAGTTCCGGACTTTTTTCCTTGATTACAACGAGGACGTCAAAATCGGAGTCGTCGGTATTGTCTCCCCGAACGGCGGACCCGAAAGCGGTTACCGATAAAATCTGATCGGGGAATTGTTCTTTTATCGTGGAAGTTATTCTTTCTAGAGCCTGTTTTTCAAAAGTAAACATTTGTTTCCCTATATCATATTAAAACTTTTCCGCAAAAAATAGAAGTATATCGAGCGGAGTGTCCACCCGCCATAAGCTGTGTTCTGAAACGTGGACAAAAATCGGAATATTTTGTTTCAGTTTAATCATTTACAAATATTATGGCCGCTAAAATTTCCCGCGCAGGCATCTTCTCATTTTTAAAGAAATTAACCCCATTTCATGTCCACGTTTCGCGGCACGGAACAGGTGATAACC
>CAYLLE010000079.1:3984-16458 GCA_964384485.1 uncultured Spirochaetales bacterium
AAGAAATTAACCCCATTTCATGTCCACGTTTCGCGGCACGGAACAGGTGATAACCCATGGAAGAGCATAAGAGTATTGAATCAGTTTTACATGAGAATCGGAAAATGGAATCGGCATGAACCTTCTTACCCTGTACCAAAAACCGGAGGGATGGCCCCTGAGGAGCCTCCGGATACCGGAAGCACACACCGTCACCCGGGGTGATCCCCGTATTCTCGTGGGCGTCATAAACATCGGCTATTCCTTCCATTCCCAGCATGAAGGACACCTCCGGCAAAACCCCGATCCGGAATCCGGGGGAGTAAGCGGCTGGGATTTTTGTGATGATGACGCCACGCTCGAAAACACGCCCCGGGAAAAAAATTCCGATTATCATGCAGGTCATCATTCTTTTATTGTAGGTGAAGTGATTATGCGCGCTCCGGCATGCCGGATCATGAATATCCGGGTTGGGCAGGAGAACCCCGAAAGCTGGTGGCGGGGTGTTGATTTTGCCGTTGAGAACGGCGCGAAGATACTCATCACACCCCACGGATACCTCTCCACCGGTTCCGCAGGCGGAGAGGCACCCCTTTTTTACCGGGGAACCGATTTCAGTTATCCCGAGCATAATCCTGAAATAAGACGGAGCTTAGAGGAGGCCTATGGGAAAAGACTGCCTCATCATAAAAGGAACTGCCGACAACCGGGGGCTGCATGTCATCCGGATTCGCGGGAGGGTTACGGCCCTGGTATGGTCGAGATTTCCGGATCGTACAAACCGGGAAATACGGCAGATACTGCGGAACACCGCGCGAAAATCAGCCGGCCGGGACGATTGGGATCCTGAGCTGGGATGGGGCGTATTAGACGCTCACCGGGCAGTGCCTCTATCGGAGGATCAGCTTTGTCACAGTCTTGAAACCGGAACGGAGGAAGCTGCTGCCAAGCGGGACCTGCTGGGTGATAGAGGCCTTGTCGTAGGAAACATCTAACTCCCTGGTCTGGGAGACACCCGCGGAAAACGTAAGGGCCTTCGTGGAAACAGGTCTTCAGTACGGACGATACTGAAACTGTTCCGTTATCCGATACGGATGGGACTTGTCCACCCTCTATGTCCGTCGGACTGAACCGCTTTGACGAGATAAAAGTCGGAACCGGTCCCTTCTTCCTGTAAAACCTCACGGGGTTTTTCCAGATAGCGGATTTCAAACCGCTCCGTCCCGGGAGACCACAGCATGGAGTCGTGAGTGTCGCTTCCGCCGGTGATCCCGAAATGCTTCCCTTCCGTCAGGTATTCGTACAGGTTTTTCTCTTCATCGCCGTGGCGTTTTGCTTTTTGATACTGTCCGCCAAACTCCTGTTTCTGCCGGATCTCGAAAAGCTGCTCCCGCCGGTAGGATATCGTATGAAAGTGACCTCCCCCAATTCCGCCGTAATTCGCAACGGTTTTGTATAATTCCTCCAGGGTTCCGCAGATGACCGCGGCCGGATTGAGCCGTTTCAGGAGATTCGGATCCAGAGCGGGGGGCCGGGTTTCGCAGAAAATCGGAGGCACCGGCTTGTCTCCCAAAAAGTACACGCAGCGGTGACTGTCATCAGGCGGAGTACCGCATTCGAAACCCGGAAAAGCCGCGAATGACCCTTCCCGTTTGTGCCGGTCCGCGGCGTTCATCACCCGCTCCCATACATCGGCTATACAGGTGTTGTAACTAAAAAGCAGGGGAGCACAGAAATCAAGTTTGCTGTTATTTTTCGCGTACTCATAAAAATCGTCCAAAGGACGCTGGTTAAAAGCTATTCCGTGTAGTTCGCCCCAAAGGATACCCGGAGTTCTTCTTTTATTCCTCTCCGGAATCGGAGGATAGGTGCCGGTACTGTCGGCACTTCATCGATTAATAGGGACCGCCGCGAATCTGATAATACGAAAGGTATACTTCTACAGCTGTATCTCTTGAAACTTCTATTGATAATTTCAGGTCAATATGAGACCCTTGACGGGGTGGATGATGATATCGTTTTTAAACATCCGCCGTTCAGCAAAATACATCTCGAAGCATACCACCGATATTACCGATCTAAGAGCAGTACAGAAAGAACTTCAGGAGAATTTGACAACATTACAAAATATCACCGATAACATGCTTGATATGGTGTCTTTTTTCACGATTGAAGGAGAAGTGGTATACGTCTCTCCCTCCTGCGAATTTCTTATTGGCCATAAACCGGAATTAATTATAGGCCGGAACATGATCGAATTTGTCCACCCGGATGACCGCGAATATGCTCTTGCCGTATTTGCAGAATTCATAAACACCCAATCTCCTAGGCAACATGAATTGCGTCTGCGGACAGCCGGCGGCAGATATATCTGGACGGAAACTATCGGCAAGGCACAGAAAAATGACGCCGGTGAAATAACAGGAATTATTATCAATACCCGTGATATTACAGATCGTAAAAAGGCGGATAAAACAGCAGCGGATGAACAGATGTTTCTGAATACCGTATTAGATAATATAAAAGAAGCTATCATTATCTGTGATCAGGAAGGAAAAATTATTCGTTTCAACGAGTCGGCCCGTAAACTCCACAATTTGCCGGAAGAACCGATCCCGGCGGATCAATGGGCGGAATATTATGATCTCTACTATGCCGACGGTTCAACGCTTCTCGCCAAGGAGGACATACCGCTATTTAGAGCATTAAAGGGAGATGATGTAGTGGGTCTCTTCCCTTATCAGATTAAAGGATTCGACAACAGAGACAGACCTTTCCGACATACAGCATCAGATAAAGACGATAAGTCTTATTTATGAGAAACTTTATCTAAGCGAAAGCGTCACCGACATTAGTTGCAGGGATTATTTAGAAGACCTCCTGGAATCAATTTTCTCCTCATTTACCAAAGGAGGGGTGAGAATAGATAAACATATCGATAATATCAGTCTTCCCACAAAGACCACCATTTCCCTCGGACTTATTATCAACGAGGTTACCGCAAACGCGATAAAGCATGGTTTCAATAATACCGAAGAGGCTGTATTCTCAATCACCATGGAAAAAAACAATAAAGAGAATCAATATGAACTCACCCTCTCAAATACCGGCAGCCCCTTTCCTGAGGATATAGATGCGGAAAACACTAGTACCCTGGGTTTACGGTTAATTAATACTTTAGTAGATCAATTGGCCGGGACTATAAAATTGCAGAGAAAGCCTTATCCGGTGTTTACGATAAAATTCCCTGTCGAAGATTAAGCTGAATATCTAATTAATTACTCCGCGCCGAAGAAGACAATCACCGCCCCCGGCGCGTCCTTCCGCACCCGGATCCCGGCGTGTCCGTCCCCGATAATCTCCACATCCACACCCGGCGTTGTTTGAAACACAGGAACTACGGGACGGGATGTGACAAATGAATATTCGGTCCCGCCGTTGGTAAACGCGGCTACCAATCCGCGACCCGGCTCCCCGGAAAGCTTCTCGTGCACTTCCACACCTCCCCCTACGGTCCCGATCCGCACCGGGTCCGCTTTGGTGACGTCATCCCGAACCTGCTTGTAGAATCCCAGCAGCTTTGCTATCAGCGAAACACCCTCATCGGATACACTCAGAAGGTCTCCCCAGATTCCGTTCTGACCCAGCATAAGGGAGGCAAGATTGATGATCTGCGAGTCCGCCGGATCGTCGGGCAGGTAGTGGGTCAGGAAGAGCACCGACGGGATCCACCGGTCAAAGGTCAGCGGGGTACGGCAGAACCAGCCCCGGGCGGGACCGGGACGCACAAAGATATTGGTCCACCGATCCGGATCATCGGGCACGTCGAAGTTCTTGTAGTAGGGACCGTTATTGATGAGGAAGTACTTGCCCGAGGTGAGGAATCCGAGTCCTACGTACCTGTTTCCCTCGGTGATGTCGAAATCCACGATTGCCCCGGGGCAGGCCGCACACACTTTATCCACTATTTTTGACATGTAGCGGCCCAGGTTAAAGGCGTAACTGTCCGCCCGTTCCCGGAAGCTGTGAGATTCATCACCGTGGAAGTGATTTGGACTGTCGCATCCATACTGGTCAATGGCATCCCATTTGAAGTAGGTAACACCCAGCTCCTTGACAAGACGAATGAGCTCGTCGGCAAAGGCCTCCCAGAATCGGCTTACCAGGCACATACCCCGGCTCTCTTCGGTTTCCCATATCGGGTGAGGCGCTGATTCCATGCCCTGCCAGCTCATGACGCAATCCCGGTACTCTTTCAGAATCCCGCTCGAAACCGCCGCGACCTTGGGATTGAACCAAAGTCCGAGTTTCATGTTCCGCTCTTCCAGGGCTTTCCGCACCGCGGCCAGTCCGTCGGGAAACCGCTCCCTGCTCACCGCCCAGTCTCCGGTCTTCTCGTACCATCCGGTATCGATCACGAACACCTCGATTCCCATCTGGTGGGCCCGGTCGATCTCTTCCAGGATGCGGTCTCGATGCATGGAGTCCAGAAACCGCTTCCCGTTCCACCACTTGTTCCGTTCCTGGTAAGCCCAGGTGTTGTAGAAGATATACGGTTTACGGCTCTCCAGATTCTCGGTGGCGTACCGCAGCTGGAATCGGCGATACTCGGCGGCAAGCCGATCCACCGGAGAGGGGGCGGTACGCGGAGACCCGTTATTCCAGCCTTCGACAGCAGCCGACGCGCCGACAGCCGCGAACTGGAACCATATCGTCTCGAATCCCTCCGGCTGATCCAGCGGCTCCCCCTCAAGGTAGTTTCCTTTTACCGCTCCCAGGACAATTCGGCCGTCCTCGCCCTTCTTGAAGGCTGCAAAGGCGTCGGGATATTGGGATCCATGTTCGTAGGCCAATAGACACGCGGTGTCGCCGCGATCCTGGACAAGCATCGGTCCCATGACAGACACTCCGGCATCCAGCATGCCCGGAGAGACCGGTTCCTCCACCAGGGAGAAGCTGTGGATCATCTCGTTGAACTCGCTGAAGCGGACCTCTGTCAACGAGGCAGCGGGAGGATGATGCAGGGAGAGATAGGTCAGGGGCTGTTCTCGGCCTGAACTTCCCGGTATTCGGGCCGACAAACGGTGCCGGCCGGAACCGCGCAGCCGGTAAAAAAATCGAAAAACCGGCGATTCCTGGGATACCCGGAAAACCGTCTCGAGCAAGACGCCGGGCAGGGCGGAGAGTCTACCGCGTATCAGGATCTCCCTTGTTCCGTTTACGGCTATCCGGTAAGACGAAACCTTCTCGGTCTGATCAAGCTCGGACGGAACGCTCCTTCCGTCGACCGGAAACACCGGCCCGCCGAGTATATACTCAGGACCGCCGGACACGGAGCAGGAAAAGCCTCCGTCTTTCAAGGCTTTTAGGGAGTAGTACTGGTTTGAAAAGATGCGCATGTTCGGCTCCTTCGATAGCTGGATGGACTGCTTCTATAAAACACGGCAGCCATCAAACAAGTCCGCTTAACATTCAGTATCCTGCCGCCGATTATCCCTGGCACAGGAAAATAGCAGCATTCGGATGCCGCCCGGCCGAATCACCTCCCGTTCCCGGATCATCCCGCATTTACGGGCCACTCCTTCCGAGCCCTTATTCGCCGGCTGTATCAGCGCGACAACCCGTTTTAGTCCCTTTACTCGAAAGGCATAATCGATCAGCATATTCACCGCCTCTGCGGCAATTCCTCTTCTCCAGAATGGTTTCGCGATAACATAGACTACTTCAATTTCCTGTTTTCCTTCTATTTCCTTCTGCAGCAGACCGCAGTGACCAAGCAGGGTTCCGCTATTTTTATCCGTCAGAACCCATAAATCGTATTCTTCCGCGAAAGGATTTTCAATTGATTCGTCTAGACCTTTATCAAGCTTCGCGGGGTTCCGGGGTCCGTGCATATATTCCGTAACCTCGGGATCGGTCCATAAAGCCGTTAAAAACTCTTTATCACCCTTTTCGATACATCGTAGAAGAAGCTTGTCCGATTCAATATGTATGGCATTCAAGTTTTCCATTTCAAAACACCCCTATTTATCTTCTATTATAGTTTAATACTCACGGCCGTTCCATACGGCATTGGCAAGACGATAAGAATCATATTCAAGACCGTATTTCCGGAAATAGGCACACAGATTATCGATATCCCGGGCAAAGAGCCGATACGCGTTCGAATTACTGTACGGATCAACGGATTTACTCTCCCGGATATGCCAAGCCGATTTCGGAACGCCAGGCATCGAGAACCTGCAGGTTGCCCAATGTGTCCTCCCAGGTCATGGCTGGAGCCGCCGCCTCATGGATTCCGGCTGCCACGGCGGCGGCAGTGACGTCGGCTTCGTAGGCGTAGCTGGTCCGGTCCGCCGGGATTTCAATATTACGGGTTTCCCCCTTTACGGTCAGGAGGATTTTTCCCGGCTGAGGATTTTTCCGGTCCGCGGTCCACGGAACCGGAACGGTAATGCGGCCATGGGAGCCGAATACATCCACGCTGTTTTCCAGAGCAGTCCGCACCGAGGTGCTGACCTGGGCGACAATGCCGCTCGGAAACCAGAGCACGGCGGCCGCCCATTCGTCCACACCGGTCGACCCGATCCTGCCTTCGCCTTTTACGGATTCCGGTTCCCGGAAGCTAACACCCTCGGCGGCCCCGGCGATCAGCCGGCTCATGGAAACGGGATAGCAGCCCACGTCAAGAATTGCTCCGCCGCCCAGGTCCGGATCAAAAATGCGGCTTCCGGGATCAATCCGGCTGCCTCCGCCGAACCCGAAAGAAGCCCGGATCATCCTCACCTCTCCTATGGCTCCTTCACTGATGAGCCGCGTCAGCTCCGCCGTCTGGGGATGACACCGGTACATAAAAGCTTCCATAAAAAAGACTCCGCCCGCCCGGGCTTCGCTGATCATTCCTTCAGCCTCTCCGCGGTTTAATGCCGCGGGTTTTTCACAGAGGACATGCTTCCCCGCCCGGGCCGCCTTACAGGCCCATTCAGCGTGAAACGGATGAGGGGTCGAAATATAGACCGCCTCGACTTCGGGATCCGCGAGGAGGGAATCGTAGCCGGTAAATGCCCGTTGGATGCCGTAGACTTCCGCGAAATCGGACGCGCTTTTCCTGTTCCGGGAACCGACAGCGAAAGCCGTTCCGGAATCGGTCTGGGTTAGACCCCGGGCAAACGCTTCCGCGATGCTGCCGGTTCCGATAATCCCCCATTTTAATGTTTTCATGCATACCCCCAGGTATTGTATCACGGCGGCCGGCGATTGACAGCCGGAAAAAACTATGCCATGAATAACAGCAGCACGACACAGGAAGGAGACACAAATGCCGGCATTACCCTACGAAGAACGAATCAAATGGTTTCACGAAGCACGTTTCGGACTCTTTATCCACTGGGGACTCTACTCATTACTGGAACGGGGAGAATGGGTGATGTTCCGGGAGCGTATTCCGGTGAACGAGTATGAGAAACTTGCCGACCGGTTCACCGCGGAGGCTTTCGACGCCGACGCCATAGCACGGCTTGCCGTTGACGCCGGCATGAAATACGCGGTCCTGACCACCCGGCACCATGAAGGCTTCTGCCTGTGGGACACTAAGGTAACCGGATACAACTCCATGCGGACCGGCGCGAAACGGGATCTTGTGGAGGAATACGTGAACGCTTGTCATAACCATGGACTTCGGGTCGGTTTCTACATCTCCGACAAGGACTGGCGGGAACCTGGCTATTGGGAGCCGGAAAGGTACCCGGAGTCGGCGAAGCGCCTTGTGGATAATCTCCACGCCATGGTAGAAGAATTGCTGACAAATTACGGAAAGATTGATCTCCTCTGGTTCGACGGCGCCTGGGTAGATGTGGGCCGGAAACAGGTGGACCAGGCGGCATTCTGGCGGTCCCGGGAACTCCTGGACAGGATCTACGAACTGCAGCCGTCAATCCTGGTCAATAACCGGCTGGGCCTGGACGCGGATCTGGACACTCCGGAACAGCATGTTACCGCCAGCGAAGAGGGCCGGGGCTGGGAAGCCTGCATGACCATCGGCGACGAATCAGCCTGGGGTTACTCCCGGCACAACCCGGTCCGAAAGACCTTAGGTCAGCTCCTCAGAAACCTGAGCAAGGCCGCCTGCGGCGAAGGTAATTACCTGCTGAACATCGGCCCCGACGGCAGGGGCGCCATCGTTCCGGAAGACGCCGCGGTACTTAAAAAGATGGGTGAGTGGCTCAAGGTCCACGGCGAAGCAATCTACGGATCAAAGCGGTTCGCTCTGGACATGACATGGTACAGCCAGGGACGCTGCAGCCGGAAAGGCAACATCCTGTACCTTCACGTCAACTGGTGGAGCGCCCGGGAAATTGTTGTGCCCCTCTTCAAGCATTTACCCAGGAAAGCAACCCTGCTAACCACCGGACAGGAGCTCACCGTAAGCCGGCGGCCGAATCACAGAATGGTCATCGGCGGTCTGCCGGAGGCATCTCCCCACGAGGCGATGACGGTAATCAAGCTGGAGTTTGACCGGGAACCTGAACTGGCGGAAGAAACTGATCACGCCGCGTGGCTGGAAGGGAAGGCCTAGAATAATGCCTCGAAAAGTGGACAAAATATCAAAACAATTCTATCTATGGAAATGAAATATAAGCTATTTGTTTGCGCGATTATATAGTTTTTTGAATATCTTGCAGCAGTACAAGCATCTATGAAATTTTTTGTCCACGATTAGAGGCATTATATACCCCGGCACAGCTAAAAAACGGCCGGCATCGCGGCCGGCCGTCCAAATCCTCTGGATACGGTTTTACGTATCAAAATCAGCCGACATGAATTTTCCCACGTAGGGTGAACGCCCGGGAGCGCCCCTGCGGAAGTGACCGGAAGGAGTTTCCCCGAGGAATTCCGAAAACCACGATTCGTGTTCCACCTCTTCGTTTAGAATCGCCAGGGCGAGCTCGTAGGTGCGGTGATCCTTTCCGCTGGTGTAATTACAGATGTCGGTATACGTGCGTATGGCGCACCGCTCTGCCTCGACCAGTACGGTCAAAAGGTCACGGATTTTTTGCCCCTTTGTATCCGGGTACTTCCCGAAATCGGTGCTGTCCGAAGGAGCACGCCGCTCCTTGCCGGTTCCGCCGCTCGATTCGGGAAGATAGGCGTCCGGGCAGCCCGCTTTATCGGCTAAGGACCGGATATCATCCGGCAGCTTTCCGCCTAACTCGTAAATACGAGGAATTAATGCCTCAAAATGGTTTCGGTCCTCGATCCGGGCATCTTCGATAATCTCTTTCATCCCTTCGCCTTCCAAACCGATGGCATTCACCCGCAGAATTGTATAATAGTAAAAAGTAGTAAATTCCGCTCCCGCGGCGGCTACCAGCTTCTTAAGCAGTTTCTCCAGGTCTATCCCCGATTTTTCTACCATCTCTCTTGCTACACGTCCCATAATAACCTCCTGATACTTTTTCTTTCTTTAGAATTAGTCTAATAATGTATTTAATATTTGTCAAGGAGGGTTTCAAAATTATAGCAATTTTTATATAATATATCATATGAACAGCAAAACGATACAAACGCCCCCCCTGATGGAGCGGCTGAGAGACCGGGGATGGCGTATAACCGTCCAGCGCAGAACTGTGGCTGAGGTGTTAACAGGACGGAATATACACCTCACTGCCGAGGAAGTATTCCGACGGGCCAAAGAATCGGTGCCGGAAATCTCCAGGGCTACCGTTTACAATATATTAGGCGATTTGGTTACCATGGGAGAGGTAGGAGAAGTACAGTTCGGAGCAGGATCCACAATTTATGATCCCAACTCCCCGACCCCTCATCATCATCTGGTGTGTACCAGATGCGGAAAGGTGTACGATGTAATGCCCAAGGGACTGGATCAGCTGGAATTACCGAAAAGTCAAAAAGAAGAGTTCATTCTGGACCGGGTGGAAGTAATATTCCGGGGACGCTGCAGCCGGTGTGATTGACCGGCGGTATATCATACCACCGGTTCTGCTTGACGGTTCTGCCCGTCATCACAATCCAGGGGTCTTTTCTCCCCTTCAAAACCGCGTATTCCGGCCCAATCAGAGTCATCGAGTTTTTTCAGGGCGGTAGGAAAAAGGATTTTTTCTTCCATGAATGCCATGTTCCTCAGCTGTGTTATCAGGCCATCCACCTGAGACCGGATATCATCTACAGAAGTCTTCTCTATGGCGGTAACGCACTTCTTGAACTGTCCTCTGATATCATCATGCTTTCCCCACATAACTTTAGACGGACCGGAAAATCCGGTCTGCTCAAGCTTCGGAAAAAGCTGATTTTCTTTACGCAGGTAATGTTTCTCGATTCTCCTTTTTCCGCTAAGTAGACCGCCCAGTTAAGCTAAATTTAAGAATTCTCTCCTACAATTAAAACATAAAAATATAAGGAGAGATACATGAAAAAATATGGTATTAAAGTACTTGGACTTGTTCTGTTAACGGTATTCCTGGCCGCGGGCTGTGCCGGAATGAAAGCGAGTTCAGCCAGGAAGAATGCTGAACAGGGGAATTACGCGACAGCCGTACAGCAGGCGGTAGGTGCAGTCAAAGCTGACAAGATGAAGAACGATGAGTACAATCAGCTTTACGTGGAACTGGTCGCGGAAGCGGAAGCATACTATCAGGCTCAGCTTGCCAAGGCAGCGGGAGAGTCTCTTGACGCAATCAAGGTCCGAATCACAATATACGATTCCCTGGTGGAGATGTACGATTATATCACTGCTAAAGACCTGGAATCTTTTACCAACCCCAAGACAAACGCCAAATATTCGGTCGAAGTAAAGGACTACACCGCCAAGCAGGCGGAAGCCCGGAACGCGGTAGGGAACCACTACTACACCAAAGGAAAAGAAACCCTTAAAGGGGGAACAATCACGGACGCGCGGAAAGCCGCGGGATTGTTCAGTGAAGCAAAGAAATACTATCAGTCTGATATTCCCGGTGATCTCAATTCCCTGTATAAACAAGCAGCTGATATGGGGAGAATCGACGTCTACATTATCGCGGTGAACGGATGGGATAACGGAAACAATGAACTACTCCAGGCAGTTTCAAGCTCGAAAATATTCGGCGGATGGGTCAAAAAACATTCCGGTATGAGTCTGCTCAAAGGGCCTCAGCTGCAGTACATCAATTGGGCCGATAACCAGACCGGGGTTGAGTCGTCTACAGCACACAATACAGATTTTGATATTATCACTGATCCGAATAAACTTCTCGAATTCGGCAGAAATGTGAAGGCTGATATTGTTGTTTACCTCTATGAAAAAGAACTTAAAATGAAAGACAACTATGAAGAAGGTGAAATGACTGTATCTCAAGCTCTCGACGCCAACCGAAAAGACGATTCCGAAACCAAGATTGACGCGGCTGTTTCTTTCAAGCGGCACACAGTTACCGGAAATATCACTTTTGATGTAATCATCGCGGATGTTGTGAACGGTCAGGTGATGAACCGGCAGAATCTTTCTAAAAAAAGCCTCTCTACATATCTTACCGGCACATACAGCCCGAAAGCCGGGAAAGATGTGGCTACGTATCAAATGGCGATGATTGAAATCGAAGATGAGGATGCTCAAGTTCAACAGGGAATATCCTACAGCTACCCAATGAATAATAACGCGTTCGACGCAAAAGATCCGATGTTCGAGCTGAAAAAAGGACAAGCTGACGAAGGGTACGCGGAATGGGAAAAAAGAGCAGAGGATGACTGTGAAAGAACACTGATCAATTCGGCCTCCGCCGCAATAATCCCGATGGTTAAAGACGTATTAAGCGGAATAGAATAAAATATTAAGCATATACACACTCTCGGCTGTCCTGCCCATCGGCGGGACAGCCTTTTTTTTACGATTGTGATATCTGTCACGGACGTACATCATTCAATTGCCTATCCTTTTAAAAAAATAAATTGGAGGTAAAATACGGAACATATTCCGTTGGGTTATCGAGCTTGGGGCATTGGTATTTTTCATTGTACTGACCGTCCAGCAAAAGCCGCGGTTATGGCTTGTCATATTCCTGGCCGGAGCGGCAGTGTCCATAATTGCCGGCAGATTTTTCTGCGGCTGGATCTGTCCCATGAACACATTATTCAGGGGCATACAATGGGTTTGCGGGAAATTGAAAATAAAACGGCGTCCCCCTCCCCGAGTTCTTTCAAAAAATTGGTTCCGGTATTCGATAGTTTTGCTGTTTATTGCTACTATGATTGTAAAAGACAGAACCGGAAACATGAATGTCTCTTGTGTTATCAGTGCGTATCGTCGTGTCCGCCCCGGATCCTGGAGCTTCATCGGACCGATCTGATCAAGCTGCTCAACAAGGAGCAATTCCGTCAATTCTATTTTGACGAGATATCCAGGAGGGTGACCAAGATGACCGAAAAAATAGAAGTTTTATCACATCCAAAGATCCTGGACCGGTTGATTCTTTATTTACTGCAGAAAAACTGCGGTTCCGGACC
>CAYLLE010000080.1:0-5718 GCA_964384485.1 uncultured Spirochaetales bacterium
GCTGCCCCTCCATGGTGACGGAAGCTATGGCTCCCCGGATCGAAGAGGTAACGGGTGTACCGGTCGTATCGGTTGTCTATGACGGGACCGGGGCACCCGTGAATGATGCAGTCGTTCCCTACATTGCCGCGGCGAAGGAACGGGAAAAAAAGGACAGGGTGGAAGCGGAGTTTTAACCACCGCGTCTACTCGGTCGCGCTGAATGCAAAAGTAGGAGTACCATCATTTTTCAACCGGCGGGCGTGAGCTGGAGCGGGTTTCAGTCTCATGATCCTGAAAGCGGCACGGGTTATCTGACTTTGTTCCGGGAGGCGGATAACGGGGAATGGGAGAAAGATATCTCCTTATACTTCAAAAAGAGGGAAAACTATTAATTGAAGATTTTATTTCCGGGAACCGTGAGGTGTTGACCCCGGATTCCCGGAAAACGTTCCGCTTCCGGATAAAGGAAGCACCTTCGTTTCTGTTTCTTCAATACCAAACAGCCGAAAATTAAATCACTTCCAGGTAATCTCTGCCGGGAAGTTCAGGAAACCGGTTGTGAGGTTCCCGCTGGTACCAATAGGCTACCGAGGATATGTCGTCCTGGAGCGGGAGGAAGCGCTGTTCACTCCGCCAGCCGAGTGCCTGCATGGTTACCTTCAGTTCTTCTTCGAACCGGATTGGATCCATGATATGGAACCGGTACAGTCCATGACGGCTTCCCGGTTTTCCGCCGCACTCTCCGGTTGGATACCCCAGATAGGGGGCGGAAAAATTATCCCGGAATCCCCAGGCGCCGCCGAAATAGTCTTCCGTTCCCGTCCCGCACAGCGAGGGGAATTCTTTATCACCGTCCAGGAAAAACTTGATTTCACCTTCTCCCCACCACCCCGTGGAATTCTGCTGCCAGGCCATGTAGGTGCCGGCGTAGTGCCCCTTTCCTCGAATGCTGTCCGCGATGACATAATCTTCCTTATAGGGGAGCGGATTGGTTCTCCGGAACTGGGCATGAAATCTGCCGTCTTGCGGATCTATTTCGGTTTCCGCGTAGGTGACGGCATAAAAAAAGTGTTCAAGCTGTTCCGGATTCCGGTTTTCTATTGTCATAACCGCCCTTTTTCCGAAGGGCATAGGAAAGTAGCTGTTGAATCCTCCCGTAGGATTTACATTGATGGGGAGAGCGTTGATATTTACTTGTTTAAGAAAACCGTTGCAGAAAAAATCACCCACCGGTGCTTCCACACTAGGCTCTTCTTCCCCGTCCCAGTAGATCCGGAGGATGATGTCCCGGTAATATTTGTTGTTCAGGGTTATCCATATATGCTGAATAACACCGGGACCTTGAGCATCAAGGATGGTAATCCGTCTCCCTGAAGGAATCGGGATACACGGCCGCACCTTCCAGCCCTTTCCCAAATCCCGGGAGGGTTTCGGATCCAGCGTCTCCTGTCCGATTCTTGTTACCGCTTCCTGGGGAGCCCCGGAAATATCGGCCATGCCCCCTTTCCCTTTTTCTCCGTACACGTTTTCCGCGGTAACCAGTCTTGTTTTAGCGTTTGTCAATTTAGATATCGTAGATAAGTCGGGCTGATGATACATACCCATCTCCTTCAAATTATGATTGTGATATAATATCATATGTCGGGAGGAGTGGTATGCATAAGACAAAAAAAATTTTGATAATTGGTGCCGGTATGGGCGGGATGGCCGCCGGGATTTACGGAAGGCTTCACGGTTATGATACCGAGATATTCGAAATGCACAGTCTGCCGGGCGGTCAATGCACCGCGTATAAGCGGAAAGGATTTATTTTTGATGTATGTATCCATCATCTTTTCGGCTGCGCGCCCGGTTCGAAGCTTTATGATCTATGGTCTGATCTGGGGGTGATGCCCCGGAAAATAATCCTTCCGGAAGAATGCACCAGTGTCCGCAGCCCGGACGGGACGATTTTCCGGGATTTTTATGATCTGGATAAACTCCAAAATCATATGCTTGATTTGAGTAATGAAGACAAAAAAATCATTGCCGGATACATTAAGGACTCAAAACGGGTGAGTAAAAGGGATTTCACAAACGCCATGATCTTTGATGGAATCCCGGGGCTTTTCCGGAACCTGGGAGCTCTTCTGCCGCTCATCCCGAAGTTCACCATGACTCTCGAAAAGTACGGTAAAAAATTCCGGAGTCCCTTTCTGAGGCGGGCTTTCGGGAAGCTCGTGTATTCCCTATCCGATGTCCCCCTTATCGTACATCTTGCCCGGAAGGGTAAAGGTTTAACTGGAGACATCGGCTGGCCCGCCGGAGGTTCCCTGTCTTTTGCCGGCTCCATGGAAAATAGATTCCGTGATCTAGGCGGTGAGATTCATTATAGGAGCAAGGTAACGGAGATACTGATAGAGAATGACCGGGCAATAGGGGTGAAGCTTGAGGATGGATCTGAAATCCGGGGGGACACCATAATTTCCGACGCCGACGGCCGCAAAACGATCAAGGAACTTCTGGGCGGGAAATATACCACGCCGGAAATTGAAGCGTGGTGTAAACCGCCGGAGGATGAGTTTAACTGGGCGGTTCATGTGTTTTTAGGAGTGGACCGGGATCTGTCAAATGAACCTTCGGCAATGGTTCTGCTTCTAGACCAGCCGGAGATAATCGCGGGAACGGAACACAGCAGTGTGGAAATTCAAATGTACGGTCACGACCCGTCCATGGCGCCTCCGGGAAAAGGGGTAATTAAGGCGGAGCTTTATTCCCGGTATTCGTACTGGAAAGAGCTGTCCGAGGATCCGGACCGGTATAAGCAGGAAAAGGAACGGATAACCGAACAGATTCTCTCGATTTTAGAACCCGCTTTTCCCGGAATCAGCAGTCAGGTGGAAGCGGTGGATGTTCCGACTCCGCTGACTTGGGAGCGGTACATGGGGGGGACCCGCGGTTTTAATAATATGCCGAACCGCAAGTTCAGCATTCTCGGTTCCATGACTCCGTCGGGAATGCAAACGACATTACCAGGACTGAAGGGATTCTATTTCACCGGAGTATGGGCGACCATGGCCGGCGCGCTTTTTATTAATGCTTTATCCGGTAAACGGGTAATAGAAGAGATCTGCCGGAGTTCGTAAATTGAACCCCGGCAGATTGTTGGGGAGGGTGTGATCAGTCGAACAGAACCAGGTACTGGGCGTATCCTTCCACTTCCATCTGTTCCAGCGGAACAAATCTGAGAGACGCGGAGTTTATGCAGTATCTGAGTCCTGTCGGTTTGGGCCCGTCCCGGAAGACGTGACCCAGGTGGGATTCTCCGTAATAGCTGATAACTTCTATCCGCTCCTGGGAGAGCTTATTATCTGATTTATACACGATGTGATCAGGTTCCAAGGGACGGGTAAAACTCGGCCAGCCTGTACCGGATACATATTTATGGGTTGAACTGAAAAGGGGTTCGCCGCTGACAATATCAACATAAATACCAGCATTCTTATTATCCCAATATTCGTTGTTGAACGGCGGTTCGGTTCCTTCTTCCTGAGTTACTTTGTACTGCAGGGCTGTCAGTTCTTTTAGTTTTTCTTCTTTATCGAAAGTGCCGTACCTGCTTTCTTTTGTTTCCACGCCGTCTACCTTGTCAAAACCGCTCCAGACATCGTTGACAAATGAATCACGGCCTGACCCTGATCGGTATCGGCTGTAATGGAAGGTATTCTTCTGATAATAATCCTGATGATAATCTTCCGCCGGATAGAACGGTCCTGCTTCCAGAATCGGCGTTACAATCTCCTCGGAGAACATACCCGAGGCGGCAAGTTCAGCTTTCGATTTCATTGCCGCTTCCTTTTGTTCAAGTTCGGTGTAATAGATGGCTGTTGTGTAGTGATGTCCCCGGTCCACAAATTGGCCTCCCGTATCGGTGGGGTCCACATTCCGCCAAAATACATCAAGAAGCTGATCATATGTGATGACGCTGGGATTGTAGTAAACCGTTACCGATTCCAGATGGCTCGTTTTTCCGTAGGCAACATCACGGTAACTTGGATCTTTTTCTTCACCGCCGGTATACCCCGAAATAACTTCGGCTACTCCGATCAGTTTTTCGAAGGGCGGTTCCATGCACCAAAAACAGCCCCCGGCAAAAACAGCCCGGGAGTATCCGGATAAATCTTCTAATTCTTCCTCGGTCATACCGATTCCCCGATTTTCAGTCGGCTCACTGTTTTTCGGTTCCGGACCGGTACTTTCCAGTCCTCCCCCGGCAATCAGGAGTCCGAGCCCTGTGATTAATATCGCGGGTATCAGATATATCGATAATTTTTTCTTTGAAATCATATTCACCTCCGTACTGGTGAATAATATACTGCTGAATTGTGTCTATTTCTTACCAAAATTGTAAACTTTTTGTAAATTCGTATCAACTGTTGCCAATTTTGTTGGCGGCGGGATCGCGGGGAAGGGAGAATGTGAAGGTACTTCCCTTTCCGGGTGTACTCTCCGCCCATATTTTCCCGCCGTGGAGGCCTATAATTCTCCGGCAGATACCGAGACCAAGGCCGCTTCCCCGTTTTGACCTGCTCCGGGAGGTGTCTCCGATATAAAACATTTCGAAAATCCGGGGGAGATCGTTTTCGGAAATACCGCTCCCGTTATCAGTGATGCAGGTAATTACCGAACCGTTCTCTTGTTTAATTGAGATTACAACGGTGCCTTCGGACGGAGTATGTTTAATGCTGGTTTCGATCAGATTGGTCAAAACTCTTTCGATCATAGGACGTCGGCAAAAACGAGAAAGAGTTCCTCCGGTTCTTCCATCATCATGGTGATATTTGCTTTTTCCGCTGCCGGTTTCATCTTTAGGAGTACGTCGTGGTACAGTTCTGCCTGGGAATATTGTTCCTTTTTAGGCTCAATTGCTTTGGATTCCAGTTTCGACAGCTCATACAGATTATCTATCAGCCGGTTCAGCGCGCCTGTATTCTCCAGCAGAACGGTGAGGTATTTTTTTTCGGTTTCCCTGTCCAGCGTTCCGAGTTTGCCTATGAGTGTTTCAAGATATCCCTGTATGGAGGACAGAAGATTCCGCAGATCATGAGACACGCTGGCTATCATATTCCGGCGGAGCCGTTCTGATTTTTCTTTTTCCTTCTCCGTTTCCAGCAGAGTGTCTGCCATCTGATTGAAACTCACCGCGAGTTCGGTAATTTCATCACTGCCCCGGATATCGGCCCGGGCGTCCAGGTTCCCCCGGCCGAAGGCGCGTACGGTGAACGCGAGCTTTTGAAGCCGTTTTGTTCCGTAGAAAAACAGGATCAGACCGAGCAGAAGCGCTGCCGGCAGTGAAATGGCTATACCGGCGGCAACAGCGCGGAGCTGGTACTCATCCAGCAGCATTCCGGTGACGGTATCGTATTCGGTTCCCCGCAGAATCACGTATAAATATCCGCTGCCGCCGCCGGGAAGGGAAACGGGAGCGGCGGAAAAATGCTTCCGCTCTCCCGGGATCCTTGGGTCATCCCCGCGGATGGGCAGACTGTTTTCGTTGTCCAGAAATTTTTCGATCGGTACAACTTCGACCTGTTTTTCCCGTATTTCCTTTCCGGGGGAAGCATAAAAGCCGAGAATCGTACCGTCCGAGTCCTGCAGATAAATCTCGACCGAGGGATTAAGGACCATCATGTAATGGATTATTTCTCCGATCTTGTCCTTTTCCAGGGATTCCCGGATGAACGGTTCAATTTCATC
>CAYLLE010000080.1:5818-16399 GCA_964384485.1 uncultured Spirochaetales bacterium
AATCATCAGTCCCGATTTCAAGTCCGATGATTTTATCAACCTCATCGGTTTTCGCGGTAAGCATAATGATGGGCGTTTTCCAGTCTTTCCGTCTCAGCTGCCTGCAGATTGAAAACCCGTCCAGCCCGGGGAGCATAAGATCAAGGATGATGAGGTTATATTCCCGGGCCAGTCCTTTTTCCAGTCCTTCGTCGCCTCTGTAGGCCCGCTCCGGGTTATATCCCAAATCCGTCAGGTGCAGGGCCAGCAGATCGGAAAGATTGTCATCATCTTCTATATATAAGCGCTGTCTTTTCGTCTCTCATACCGTTGATACAATCTTATTTCTGAATAACCGCAAAGGCAAGGATTCGCCTTCGTTGTTATAGAAAGTTTACATCTCCGTGAATCCCCCGTGATTTCATATTTGTACTTTGATGATAATAAATCTTATTTAAGGAGGTTCAATATGAAACTGCGTTACGTATTGACCGTTTTAGCTGTGGGAATTTTTATGATTGGCTGTGCGACCCCCAATGGTGATGATGGAATGTCGGATATGATGAGTACCGAGTATCTTGTTACCGTTTCGGTAAGTCCCGGGAGTTCCACCCCCATTGCGCCGTTAGTTTGGGCGGTACACAAAGGAACGAGATGATGAAGCCAAAATCCGGCGATGTAACCGGCATGATGATGCTCTACGACGCAGGTACCGAAAAAAATGAAGCTCCGGGAGAGGGAATGCATCAGGCACCGAGACAAAAGATGGCCGGCGAGGGAATGAAAGAAACGGAAATGATCCGTCCTGTTGGAAAAGTGATGGATGAGTTTTCCTATCCGGATGTTGATGAAGTAATCACAGTGACGGTCACACCGAAACAGATGTAATCAAACCGGGTCTCAATTACGGGCGCCGTCGGAGCATTTACCCAGCACCGGCCGGCGCCTTTTTTTATTCCGTTCCTTCCCCGGAAAAAAGGGTTCCTTCAGGAGAAAACGCGTAGGCGGAAAACCAGAAGTGCTGGATACCCGAAAGCGGCTCCAGCGCTGTTCCCTCCAAGGGACCGGATACGGCTTCACCGAGGATATTCCACCGGGATCCGGTTTGGGTATCCGTGATGCTTCCCGACTCATCCGGCATAAACGTCAATGTTTGTCCATCGGCTCGGGGCTTAAAAGCGTTGGCGGAACCGATATCTCTGCCGGTTTGAATTGCCGGTGTATCTAAAGCGGAAGCGGTTCCTTCTCCCCAAAATACCGTCACCGGTTTTCCCGCTATCTCATCATTTATTACCCTTTGCTGTTCCAAAACCGCGTAGGAGTACACTTTTGTGGAATCCTCAATTTTAACGGTAAGCACCCGTTCCAGGGGTCGGTGCTGATCGGGCGACGCGGGTCCGCGGTAGAGAAATGGGGTAGCGGACGGATCGTCGTATCCAACGTAGGGGTTCTGTCCGTACGGTCTGTTGTATTCGGTTTCCCGGGAGAGAACCTGGGCGTCCGGGTACGATTCCGCGGCGTCATCCCAGGATACGGTTAAGACCGGAATAAGGGTAAGCTCTGTTCCGGCGAACTCCCCGATCAAAGCCCTTCCGCTTGCCTGCTGCCACCAAGTTTCGGTCTGACGGTCGTACATGACCAGATTGCTGTACCGGAGTCTGCCGGTCGTCCCGAATGTCAAAGTTCTGCCCTTTACTTGCCGGTTAAAGGCGATTCCGGTATTGCAGAGGGGGCAGTATGTTACTGCCACGGGTGTGTCCGCGACCGTATCATTGACGATTTCATGCCACATCAGGATTCGAAGGGGATAAATCTTTGTCTGTTCCTGAAGCGTAATTGCTAACACCGGTTCCTTCTCCGAGAGAAACTCCCGGGCTTCCGAAACCGAGTTAAACCTGGGATTGTCGATGGCAGGGATCCCGTCCTTTCCAACGCCGCCGGACATTATTTCTCCGTCAAAATCGATATACCGGCTGTAATCGGTGCTGAATTCCCCCCGGGTGAACAGACCGCTGTACGGAGACTGCTGTGATGTAGTCTGCGGTGCCGGATCTTCACCGTTACCTCCGGCGGAAAGCGTGGTCATTAAAAAGATCAGCATTAAGCTGATGAATGTCATTTTTTTCATAAACAGCTCCTCATGATGAAAGTAGACACGAATGTAATATGAGTCAAATGGTAAGGTATAGGTAATGTCTCTAAAGCTGGACAAGGAAACAGTTTATTTCCTTCTGAGAACAGAGATAACGTGGAGCGGAATAAGAGATAAAAAAGATGGAGACGAAATATTTATCTTGCATGAAAATAGAGAAAATTTTTGTCCAGGTTCGGTGGCACTCCGGAAAATATCGATAGTGCCTCCAAACGTGGACAAAAAAGTGGAACAATTTCTTTTACGAACACTGATAATACGGAACTTATAATGATATAAACCTGAAGTGTGTTTAATTACTTATCATAACGATGTATAGCAATGATTAATGTCCGGGTTTTGTGGCACTCCATTTGACCTCCCAGGCAATTCGATTTAGTATAAAAGGCGGATATGAAGCACGCACAGAGAAGCCGGAGCAGGGTGTTCCGGAAGATATTTCTGCTCTTTTTAATCCCGGTCGGGTTGATCACCGCTGCGGGAGTGGCCAATCTTTTCTATTATAGAGCACACTTTAAGACGGAGATCGTTTCGGAATACCGGAAAAATCTGGAGCGGCTGGGTGACAACTTCCGAATACAGCTTCAGGAACTGCACCAATCCCTCCTCCTTATCTCGTCCATCGACAGCATTGAAACCATTGCAAACCAGAAGGCTCCTGTTGACCTGGATGATATGATTGATATCAGGAAGATGATGGACATTTTTGCCGCGTTCCGGTCTTCCCGGGTTATCATCGCTGACAGTTATCTGTACCACCGGGAGCACGGAATCATTATAAGCGGTGCGGGTATAAATCAGGCGCCCTTCTTTTTTTCGCAGACCCACAGCTACGCCGATTATGACGCCGATTTCTGGGAATCCTTGAATCCCCAGTCACGGGAGCTCCGGGTGCTGGATCCTACGTTTGTAAATTCTTATTCCATGGAAAAGGCGGTCCTGCCGGTTGTATTAAAAGGGGTGGGAAGCATCAGTTCGAATTCACTCTTTATCGTGGATATCGATATCAACGAACTCGCCGAATTCTTTACCCCGTATATCTTCACCGATGATACCGTTCTCCTCATGCTCCGGCAGGGGGATCCCCTGTTTTCCGCGGGGGCTCGTGTATCGGACGGAAAGGTTCAGGGCAATCGGTCCGTAATTCCAGTGGTCCATCACGACGTGCTTTTCAATATGGATGTTTCATACACCGCCCTCATTCCTTCCCGGGCTGTGGCTAAGCGGATGGCGTTCATCACCCTCGTCACCTTGCTCATTATTGCAATCAGTTTTCTCCTGGCCCTGATCTTCGCGTACTTTCTCTCGAAACGGGTGTACCGGCCCATCAGAGGGCTGGTCAGTCTATTTTCTGACGAAGTTCTTACGGAATCCCAGAACGAGTATGAGTTCTTAACGGGAAGGATACGCCAGATGACCTCGCGGACCCAACGGCTGGAACGGGAACTCTCCGAAGCCCTGCCCCTGGCGTATGAACGGTGCTTTCTACAGGTATTAAAAAACGGAGATCTCCGCGGACTGAGTGACCTCCGGGCGTATCTCCGGAAGCAGGGAAGAGATTTTATTCACCCTGTGTTCCAAACCGGGCTAATCCATATCGTGTACAGTGCATCCTTTTTTAAGCGCTATTCCGATCAGGAGTTCATCTCCGTAAGCGGTTCCGCGAAAAAACTGCTCCGTACCAAGCTGCCCTCAGATTGGCTGGTATACCTGGTGTCCCTGGAGCCGAACCTGATATGTGTCGTAGTAAATATTCCGGAGGACGTTTCCCCCGAGTCCCTTCCAAATCGGCTTCGGGCCTTTTTTGAGGATGTTTCGGAAGACGGCGGAGATGTCCGTTTTTCCGGTGCCTGCGGGCTGCCGTTTAAGGAGCCGGAGGGGATGATCCGTTCCTACGAACAGGCCCGTTCGGCTAAAGCCCGGATTGTTGATCCATGGAAAGGGGATGTGGTCCTGTACCGGGAGTTCACCCGGTCTCCCTTCAAATACAGCACCGCCGAAGAGAACAAACTCTATAATTTGATTTCCGGGGGGAAAACTGATGACGCAGTACAGTATATCCGGGAAATAATAGCCGACAACATCGATTCCGGTTCCGATCTCCGGATACTCAAAATGCTCTGTTTGAATATTTACAACACCGTGCTCCGGGCGGCAAACTCCCTTCATACCAATCCGGAAACGGTGATGGGAAAGGATTTTCTCGACATCAGCGCGGGATACGAGGATATTGATTTTCATACTCTGGAAGCCTATCTTCTGGCATTCACCAGGAGTCTTTCCGCTCTGAACGAAGGGGGAAACCGGAAGGGTGATACCCGGAAAGTTATCGAGTATATAAACTCACATTACCGGGAGAACGTCTATCTTGAAATGCTGGCGGAAAAGTTCGGCGTCTCCTATAAGTATCTTTCCCGGCAGCTGAAGGAAGATCTGGGGGTCCCGTTCCACACCTACTTTTCAGGATTGCGGATTGAGGAAGCGAAACGGCTCCTACGGGAGACCGATGATCCCGTCGCCGAGATCGCAGGTGATGTGGGCTACGAGAGCCTTAATACCTTCTATCGGGTTTTCAAGGCACGGGAAGGGGTAACGGCGGGTGAATACCGGACCTTTAGTCAACCGTTAAAGAATAATAACACTAAAGAGGAAGATTGAAACCTGTTCACCGATGCAGGAGCGGGAAAAATAAAACCATTTGGAAAAATAGCACCCTTTAATGTAGAAATCTGTGAGTAAAAGAGAAAACTGCAACTTGACCCGGAGAAATACCTATTCCAATAATGGCAGTCATGAAATTAGTTCATGCATCTGGACCGGGTGCCCTGGGCGGAACTTCCCGGTTTAAAAGAATCATGCGGAAAGACATTTATTTCTACGGAATGCTGGCCCTTCCGCTGTTATATCTTCTGATTTTCCGGTATATTCCCATGTCCGGAATCATCCTTTCATTTCGGAGATTCGCGTCCCGGTCGGGAATCTGGGGAAAAACCTGGGTCGGGTTCAAATATTTTGAACACTTCCTGAATAACGATAGCTTCTGGCGGGCTTTCAAGAACAATCTTATATTGAGTATATTGAGTATCCTGTTTTCCTTTCCCGTCCCGGTGGTTTTTGCCCTACTGCTGAATGAAGTACGGAATCTTCGATTCAAGAAACTGGTACAGACGGTATCCTATTTGCCTCACTTTCTTTCTATTGTAGTAGTGGTTGGTCTTATAAAAGGGATCCTCTCACCCTCCATCGGGATTGTAAACGAGTTAATTACCTCCATGGGGATGGAGCCGATTTTCTTTCTGGGAGAGCCGGGCTGGTTCAGGCCGATATACATCGTTTCGGACATCTGGCAGCACATGGGATGGAACGCAATCATCTACATCGCCGCCCTTTCAAATATCGATGAACAGCTCTACGAAGCCGCCATGGTGGACGGGGCCAACCGGTGGCGGCAGACTATCCACGTCACATTGCCCGGAATCGCGCCGGCGGTAATCATCACCCTGATTCTGGCGGTGGGCCGCATGCTGATGATCGGGTTCGAGAAGGTGCTGCTCCTCTACAATCCGGGGACCTATGAAACGGCGGATATCCTTTCCACTTACGTGTTCAGGATGGGGCTGGAACAGGCGAACTTCAGTTACGGAACAGCAGTAGGGCTGTTCAACGCGGTTATCGGATTGTTTCTGGTTACCGGGTCTAACTTCGCGGCCCGGCGATTCACCGGCACCAGCATTTATTAGGAGAGCGGGAATGAAGAATTCAACTACCAAATGGTTTACCATTCTGAATACGTTCATCCTGCTCGGGGTGGTCTTTATAACCCTGTATCCGGTGATCTATGTGGCGTCTCTTTCGCTGAGTGATCCGAATGCGATCATGCAGATGCGGGTTAAAATGCTGCCGGTAGATCTTACAGTGGAAGGATATAAACTGATTTTAGAGGATACCCAGTTCTGGATCGGGTACAAAAATACAATCATCTATACCATTACCGGAACACTCACCGCCATGGTGTTTACCATTCTCTGCGCCTACCCCCTTTCTAAGAAGTGGCTCAAGGGACAAAAAACAATTCTCAAGTTGTTTGTGTTTACCATGTTCTTTAACGGAGGGCTTATTCCGAATTTTCTGTTCATCAAGAGTCTGGGGCTCATCAATTCAATCTGGGCCATCATCATCCCTCTGGCGGTGAACCCTTTTAATATGATCATCATGATGACATTCTTTAAATCGCTGCCGGAAACGCTGGAGCAGGCGGCGGAGATAGACGGGCTTAATCCGGTTCAGATACTCACGCGGATTGTGCTTCCCCTTTCCAAGGCAATTCTTGCCACCATCGGACTCTTCTATGCTGTGTATTACTGGAACGAATGGTTCCGGCCCATGATTTTTCTGAATGACAGCGGTAAACAGCCGGTAACCCTCTTTCTCCGTAATCTGGTGATGGGCCATCAGCTGGCGGCTCAGAGCGGGGTACTGGATGAATCGGCGGGACAGATGGTTGCGGAGAACCTTAAGTCCGCCTCCATTGTGGTGGTGAGTCTGCCGATTTTGATGATTTATCCCTTTATCCAACGGTACTTTGTAAAAGGGATAATGCTTGGTTCGGTTAAAGGGTAGGGAAACCTGCCAAATAAATAATTAAGGAGGCTTTTATGCCGAAAAAAACAATCGTAATCATGCTAACAATGATTCTTGCAGCGGCAGTTACGCTGCCGGTCATGTCGGCCGGTCAAGAGGAAACTGACCAGGCTGCGGCGGGACCGGTAAACATGAAGGTGATGATGTCGGTCAATGTGAACTATCCGTACAAGGAAGATTGGCTGGTGTTCAATGAACTGGAGGAACGGGGAAACGCGGAACTGGATTTTATCCTGGTCCCGGACTCGGACTACGTTACAAAGAAGAAGTTAACTGTCGCCTCAGGAGACATGCCCGACATGATTCTCAAGGTGGCCACCCAGGATTCAGCGGAATATCTCCAATGGGCGACAGAAGATATCCTTCTTCCGTTTAATAAGTACCTTGACAAGTTACCGAATTTCACCAAGCGTGTCGAGGAGTATAAATTTCAGCCTGAAATTGATGAGTTTACCCAGGTAGACGGCAACTACTACATTCTCCCGCAGATGTATGAAACACCCTGGCAGAAGATCGGTTTTGTGATGCGGGCAGACATTCTGGAAAAACACGGTCTCCAGGTTCCGGAGACCCTGGAAGGGCTGACGGATCTGTTGAAAACCGTAAAGAGCAAAGAACCCGACATGATTCCTTTCGCCTGCGCGTTTCAGATGAACCTGATGTTTAATTCCTTCGGACCGCTCTTCGACACCCAGGCCGGCTGGGGAGGCGGACCGATGAAGTACGATTTTGACGGCGAACAGTGGGAAGCCGCCATGACCAATGACGGTATGAAAGCCATGATCGAATACTTCAATAACTGGTGGGATGAAGGTCTCATGAGTGTTGAGCAGTTCGTGGCGGAAAACAGTCAGATGAACAACCTTCTTGATACCGGAAAAGTTTTCATGTCCATCCTCTGGTCTCCTTCAGTGACCAAAAAAACTTCCCTGCTTCAGGAAAACACCGGAGACGGTGATGCTCATTGGATTATGGTACCGCCCTTCGCGGGGGGTCCGGGGAAAGCCGGAGTGTACGCGCCTAAACGGAGTGACTGGGGAGCAATCATGCCAGATTATCTGGCCAAGGACAGCCGGTTCGACCGGATTCTGGAATTTGTTGACTGGGCTTTTTACAGTGATGAAGGGGTTCGGATCAATCTGTACGGTAAGGAAGGATTAACCTACAGCCTTGACAACGGCAAGCCGGTGTTTCTCGACAAGTTTAAAACGGCCGGAATACCGGATCTGCAGCAGCTCAAGAAAGATTACGGCATTGATACCAACGGCTGGAACCAGGTGGTGACCCTGGATTTCTTAACCGTGGCGCTGAATGATCAGCTGAAGGAATATTACACGATCCTCCAGGAAAAGGATATGTATGTGCCGACAAATCCGGTGATTACTTTTACTGCCGAAGAGAAAGAAGACGCCAAACTTATGGAAACACCTCTGCAGGATTACCGGAACGAAATGATGATCAAGTTCATCATGGGAACCACCCAGTGGAAGACGGGATGGGAAACCTACGTCCGGGAAAGTAAAAAGAAGGGGCTGGATGATCTTACCGAAATCTACAACCGGGCCTGGCAAAGGCAGAATTAGTATTTAAAAGACACCGCTTTAAACGGGGCTGCCTGAACCGGCGGCCCCTGTTTGATTATTCCGGAAATTGCTGGTGATTATCCGCGTTTGCTTGATCAAATCATCAAATTCTATCTACAACTCACCCATGACAGCTGATATTAGTAACTACTACCAGCCTCAGTTTCAACCGGCAGATCGAAGCGGCCCTCCGGGCGGCAGAAGCCGGTTTTAAGGAGTTCGGAGTGACCTGTAAATTTATCATAGACATCCCCTGCCGGATCTGATGGCCGCCGGAATCCCGGTAACCCTGAACAGCGATGATCCTCCCATGTTCAATACCACCATGACCTATGAGTATCTCGCCTGCGCCGCTGCCTACGGCTGGGACAAATCCGTGTTCCGCGGTTGACAGACCGCGGGGTCTCCTCCGCCCTGTGCGGGGAAGGTGAAAGGAAAGCACTTGAAGAAGCGGTAAGCTTGTACTTCTCCGGCTCCTGTTCAAATTGCTGAATACTCCAATCCTTTATGTTATAACCTTTATAATCAAAATCTATATAGAAAAATGGTTATATGCAAATTCTTATAAAAAAATCGATAAAAAGCTGGAAAATTTCCCGGGGTGAACTATACTTTTTATTGATCTAAAAATATTTGGTCATGTCTATACCTAAATGAATACGAGATACAAGGAGAGTGTGTATGAAAAAGAGTAGTGCAATGCTTTTCGGACTCCTTCTGGTTCTATCATTGGCCTTTTTCGGCTGTAACAGCAATGTGGGACCAGACGGAGACGGAGACGGCGGCGGCAGCTCCGAGCCCATTGACTCGCTGTCGTTTAACCTAACCGGAGCGAAGGCCCTTGCCGCAGGTGCAGACGTTTCAAGGAAAGCCACCGATGAAGACGCATTCCAGCTTGTAAAAGCCTTGGACGATGGATCCATAGAACCTGTTATTGAATTATCTGAAGAGATGAATGACATGTGGTTCCCTAATGTGATGTTTATTGCTAAAAGTCCTATAAGCGATGATGTTTTTGTAGCTTTTCAGTGGGAAATACGATACCGAGTGGAGGGGTATGAAGATCCAGACAACGGAGAATGGGTGGATGGATATGATCAAAACTTGGGTAGTTTTCTTCACATAACACCGGACGGAACAGTATATCCGGTTCTTGTAGACGACGATGGTTATCCCATGGAGGGACGTGTTCGTAACAATTCATGGTGGGGCGCTGAGAATTACAAACCGGTCGATTTTGATTCAAACGGTAATATTTTCTTTGTATGGGAATCAGAAAGAGCTTCGGGGAGGGTAAATGTTTTATACCGGTATAATCCAAATGACAACTCATCATTAACCCTTACTGCTGCATTCAATGGGTTTGAATATGAGAAGTTTCAAGTAGACCCGTCCGGTAATTATCTTTTTGTAAAAGGTAACAAGATGGACAGCTCCTCACAGAGTTCATTTCTGCGGATGTATCCCTTAGCTGACATCAAAAATCCGGTGAATGTTTACTACTCATCTAATCAAAACGTTTGGGTCCGTGGCTTTAAAGTAGCCCCGGATGGTTCCTATATCGTTTTTAACGGTTGGAATATCCGCGGAATGAACGGTATACTTAAAGCAGACATTAACGGTACCAATTTAGACTATACTCCCCTTTATAACTCTGATTCTCAAGACTGGTTCTGGCCGAACTACGATGAATGGTATGATGAATGGGAGCAGAAGACCTATTATAATGGCTTTTTTGATGAAATTGACCCCTGGCGGGTTCGGGTTCTGGCAACAGATGGAGAAAAGTTTATCTATTTGAACTTAGTAGACTTAGAATGGAACAGCACTTCTACTACAGTTTACTCTTATGATGAAATGTCGTGTGAGAATATAGTATACACATTAGGTACCGACTTATGGTTTGCCACTGATTCATCTGATCCTACCCTAAGGGACATGGTAAATTTAACCTGGGCAGTTTTTAAGGAAAATAAGAATCCAATTTATAAGTTGGAATGGTGGCAGTGGAAATCAACAGGGCGTGAAGTGGCATACAAAGATATTCCGCCGAAGGTCATTGACTTCTATGATTACGATCTTCATCCGGAAAATTATGAAACAGACGCGTATGGAAACACATATTTAAAATATGATACCATTTATATGTGGGATGAGCATTGGTATAAAGACTCAGATGGTGACGGTGAAGGGGACCTATCAAGCGGTGAATTAGACGCGGAATTG
>CAYLLE010000081.1:0-16333 GCA_964384485.1 uncultured Spirochaetales bacterium
GGGAGCATGATCTTTTTTTATACCATAGCTGCAAGCCGGGCCACCTCCGTTCCGTTCGCAGGTCGTCACTTCGGGGGAGATAAATCAATCGAAACGTCCCCGTTTCTCACTTAGGAGAAGGCTTTTTAGATATTTAGGTCCCGAAACTTCAAGCCATTTCTTTTCAAATGCAGGAGTCTCCACTATTTGCGCCAAGGAAGCAAGTACTTTTAGATGCAGGGTTCTCTGTGATTTAGACCCGATAAGGAAAAATACTGCCTTAACGGCAGGCCGGTCGTCAGAAAAATAGATCCCTTCCTTGCAGCGTACGCCGGCAAGCTGAAAGCTGCTGCTTCCTTCTTTGTCATCAATAATAATGTGCGGTATTGCTAAAAATGTTGTAAGTGCTGTTGTTCCGACGGATTCACGTTCCAAAAAGAGTTCCAACAAGTCGGAACCCGGGTACCGGTCCTTAAGGTGATCGGACATATACTTGAATAATTCCTCGGAAGTCATGCCTGAATCGAGACTGACATATTCACCTTCGGAAAAAACTCTGTCGACATCATCAGGCGCGGTTTCTTCCCGCTCATGAAGCAGCGCTATGAGTTCATTTTCCAGGTGGTCGGAAGATATCTTTTTATTAGCTGCCCGGAGAACCAAGTGCAGAAGGGCGTAATCCTGCTTCCAGGTCCGCCGTCCGTAGATTAAGAAAAGGAGTATTCCGGCGCCTATCAATCCGGCACTGATTTCTACTGCTTCCAGTCCTATATCAACCAGTAAAAATATAAAGAGAAGGATAGTGATGATCTGCAGTATCGGAAAAAGAGGAACCTTGAAACTGGGTCTGTAACTCGGAATTTTACTCTGTCTGATAATGATGACGGCAACGGCTGCCAGAATGTTTGTTGTCAATATCACACTGGACGCAGCTTTTACTAATTGTTCTAACGGTAATAATTGGGATGCGCCGATTACGATTCCGGTTACTAATACAGATACTAAAGGTGTGCCTTTCTTTTTCTGAATAACCCCGATTGCTTTTGGAACAAGACGGTCTCTCGCCATAGCGAGGGGGTAGCGGGAGGCTGAAAGTATTCCGGCGTTGGCGGTGGTCAAAAATGCGAGCACAGCAGCTGAAGTGACCGCGATAAATCCAGGCATACCGAAGGTCTTCCGAGCGGTGTCGGCAACCGGAGTGGAAGAATCGGAAAGGGCGGATGGATCCATATTACCCACCATCACGATTAGGACGAGTAAATAGAGTATTACAATTGAAATTATGGAAAGGAACATGCCCAGGGGGATGTTGCGTTTCGGTTTCCGTACTTCCTCGGAAACGGTAACCACGTTGATCAAACCGCCGAAAGAAACAAATACCAGTCCGGCTGTTGTGAGCATACTCATGGTTCCATTGGGCAGCATAGGACGGAACCTGCTTATATCAATTGATGGAAAGCCTGTAACAACAAATAGAATGAGGAGCACCAGGAGCAGTCCTACCATTGCTCCTTCCGCCCGGGCTGCCAGCTCTACGCCGACTACATTCAGAAGGGTGAAAAGCAGGGTCATTCCGACAGCAACCCAAATCGGCGGCAGTCCAAAGAGGATATATCCTGCCTGAGCCAGGCCGTATACCGCGAACGCGCTCTTGAGACTCAATGCCGCCCAGCTCAGGAGACCTGAAATGGATCCCGCTAACGGACCGAGGGTTCTTGTTATGTAATAATAATCGCCTCCCGCTTTCGGCATAGCCGTAACCAGTTCAATTACATTCATCATGCCTAGAATCGCCGCAGCTCCCGCAAGGAAGTAGGAAAAGACTACACCGGGTCCTGCAAGAGAGAATGCAAGCGCAGGGAGAATGAAAATTCCAGAACTGATCATCGCTCCTGAGGCGATACTGTAAATAGAATAAAACCCGAGAGTTTTCTTCAGCGCCATAATGCTATTAATCTACTTCATACAATGATATTTGGTCAATCAATTTATTTCGGGTACAGCAATTCCCGGTCAGCACCTTATGCGATTTAGAAGTGGCCATAATTACATATAATATATAAATTTAGATCGGGTTGACCGGGAATTGCTTTTTCGGGTACTCCGGGTAATGTTTTGACTTTTGATAATACTATTCCTTCTTTTTCAGCACAGGCATCGCGGCGATACTCACAAACAGGAGAATTCCCAGGATAACAAAACCTAAGGAGAACTTCCCGTGTTCCGCCAGGTGTCCCATTATGATCGGGTAGACCCCTCCGCCTAAAAGGAAAGCTATCGGTATTGCTAGTGATATAGCGATATTCCGGGAGTTTCTCGGTCCGGTCTGGGATATTATCGACATAAGGACTGGAAAAAAGGCCATTATCAGCATCGGCTGAAGGAAGATCGCGGCTATAAGGACCGGGCCTTCTGCTGTTCCGAGGAGTATAGTGAAAATTCCCGCCGCACATGAGAGCACGGCGGTTAGACGGGCCACCCCGAAGCGGTCGCCCAGATATCCTGAAATCAGGACCACTCCTAAACCGGAGATGCGGGATATTCCGATAAGCCGGTTTACCAGGGAAAGTTCCAGATTTCTTTCGGTATTGAGGAATGTGGGCAGAATAGAAAAAATTCCCTGGGTTGCCGCGACGGATATTACCAGAATAGCTACGGCTGTCCAAAATGATGGTTCCCGGATAACCGGAAGGATATTGCTGAAATTAGGAGGCACACCCCGGAACTTTCCGGATTTGCTTCCCGCAAGGTAAAGTACGGCCATCAGATAACATGAAATACCGGAGAATAGCAGCATGGTCCGCCAGGATACAATTCCTAAAAGTACTCCCGCGATAAAGGGAGAAAAAAAGAAAGCAAAGTTCGGACCGAGTTCATGTATTGCGATCGCGGTTCCGCTTTTCTCGGGCTTGACCGTGCCGGTAACCGAGGAAAGCCCGGAAGGCGGGTAAAGTCCGGTGGAAAGGCCGAGGAAGGTGAGGGAAGCATACATGAACCCATGAGTGTGAAATATCGAAGCAAGGATCATTGCGGTGCCGACTCCCAGAAGGGCTATCAATACCGTATATCGGTGGGTTATTTTCTGCGAGACAAACCCGGACAAGAGGATGGAGACCGTGTAGCCTATGGAAATAAAAAGAAAAAATCTGGAAGCTTGAGCCTTGGTCATGTCCAGTTCATGGCGGATTGGTTCGAGGAGCGGCGCGAACAGCAGTCTGGGGAACATGATAAAGAAAACTACCGACGCGAGCAGAAGAATCTGCAGGAGCTCCTGACGTTTCAGTTTTGCCAAGATTTCCTTCTTTCCCGCATGGCTTGTGCTATTTCCACCGGCTGAACACTGGAAGATAAGGTACAGACAGAACCTTCAAAATCTTCAGGGGAACAGACCCCTTTGACTATGTCCAGAAATGAGGAAACTTCACCGAAAAACCCATTGAGTGTTATCTCATCCGTTTTCCGGGATCCGGCAATTTCCTGATAATCATCCGGGGTAAGCATGCGTATAATACCCGGTGAATCGATGTTATTCCACACCGGCAGGTTCACATAGATATTCCGGTTCTGCTGATAGATCTCACACCGCTCCGTCACTGTTCCGCTTAACGGGAAGAAAACAAGTTCCGCCGGGCAGCCCGATATCATTTCTCCCCGGGCAAAAATATCGTAAACACCCGGGTTATCCGGGTATTCCCGGTATTGGAACTCGAGAAACCGGTAATCCGACCCGGAGAGAAACCGGAGAGTGTCGATTCCGTGTATACACGTGGTTGTAAAATCGGGATCTAAACGGTTTGCCCGGGTAAAGGTATACCTAATAAGCCGTATGCCGACGCTGCTGATAGCTGATTTAGCCTCAACTGCGGTGGGCATGAATCGCCGGTTAAAAGCGGTCATGGCAAATGTATCCGTCTGACGGGCCGCGGCGGCAAGCCGTTCCGTTTCATCCCGGGTCATCCCCGGCGGCTTTTCGATGAGAGACGGTATTCTCCGGCGGAGGATTTTTTCGGCGTGTTTCGCCGTATCTTTTGGAGGAAGGAGCAGGAGGAGACCGTCAGGATCAATCCGGTCTATCATTTCGTTCATGTTTTCCCAGGATGACGAAAAACCGAAGTTCTTCCTGAAATCCTCTGCTTTCACGGCGTCGGTATCACAGCAGCCTGCAAGTTCAATGCCTCCGCGTTCCTCCTGATACCGAACCAGGGAAGGCCCGTGGTAATTTTTCGCGATGCCTCCGCACCCAATAACGCAAATCTTCAAATTCATATCTAAACCTTTACTAGATGTATTCCGCCGTCTCCGGTCAGAACCGCGGCGGATCTTTCAAATGAAACCCCGGTAATGATGTCTCCGGTTATCTTCCTGTTTGTTGTGTATGAGTCATCTGTAACGAATACACTTCTTCTTGTTATAATAATACGGCGGCCGCCAATCGGAAAGACCGCTTCAACCGGCGCGTCAAGCAGACGACGGTTTCCTGGTTTACCTGTAGGGATAAGATAATCCGAAATATATCCGGTGCTGTCTCCTACCGTAACTGTTTGATCTCCCCTGGGGTCGGACCATATACGGGCCGCGGTTATTTGGATGCCTCCTTCATGTTTCCACAGAAAGTCATCCGTATCCATGCTCAAAACGCCGATTCCGTTTTCAGCGGCCGCAACCAGGCATGGTCCTTTATCTGTTTCGGCCCACTGAAACAGCCGGCTTCTTCCGTTCACAAAGGGGATCACCTTCCTTATATCCCGGAATAGGGGCTGGGCGGCTCCGCCAAGTACGTACTCGGAACCGCTGGATTCAAATCCGGGTTTTCCCCGGTATCTGCTGATGCCGTGGTTCCATCCGTTCCGGGTCCAAATGTCCAATTCAGCGCCGCTTCCGTCAGGTCCGGTAATTATATCGGTGACCCAGCTCCCGTCAACAAAGCTGTGGCCTAACGGTTTGAAATCCGGACCGAGAAACAGGAAAGCTCCGTAGCCGCCGGCAGCCAGGGCGGCACGGCCTTCTGAGTCCCGCTGCCACACGGCGAGAGAAAAAGGGGTGTGCATCCAGCCGATAATGGTTTCACCTAGGGAATCAAAGTCTTCGGCGAGATTTGATTTATAGAGTATTTCACAAAAATGGGTGAGCACCATGAATCCGCCGTCCATCATACCGAGGCAGATACTTTTTGTGCCGGCACCTTCAAGATCAATGCATTCAAGGGTATAGACCGTTTTGGGCAGATCGATAAATGATTCAACAGCACCGGATGAGTTTATGACTGACAGCCGAGGGGAGTCATCGGCTATCACCAGATATTCCGGACCCGATTCATCAAACTGAACAGGAATCATAAATCGGACTGGAGCAGGCATTGTTTTTTTTCCATACAGTTCAATTTCCTGAAGTACCAGGGGATATCCCGGATTCGGGACCTTAATGGTAATTTCTTTGATGGTTTCGTTTAAAGAGAAGGAACGTGTTTCCAGATAATCGGTAAAACCTCTGTACCGCATGGACGGAGTATCATCAATCATTTTAGGACCCGATTTTGTAACCGTATTAGGGCTGCCGGGATTTTTTCCTTCAAGCATAATGGATTCCGGCAGAGGATGAAACGTCCGGAGAAGGGGACTGTTTCTGCTGTCTCCGAGAAGACGAACAGACGATACTTCCCGGGATTCAAGCAGAGATAGTCGAATCGAATACTCCCGGGCGTCCTCGGGCCACTGACGCCATGTTTCCCGGAGTTCATTCGGTACCCGGTCGATGAGCTGTTCCGGCAGGGCGTCCGCGGGAGGGGGAGAGGAATGAACGTTGAGTTCCTTAATGAGTTCGGGGATCTCAACAAGCGGGTACACATCTCCTTTTTCCGGAAGAGTTTCTTCTTTCGGGTGATTTTCCCGGAGCACGGTTTCTACTGAACTGTTCCCGCACAGGAACGACTGGAAAGAATCAGCCATACGGCGGCAGCGGTCTTCGGAGAGTTCTTTCCGGATTGGTGTTTGAGACAGCGCGGCAATCTCGGCACCGGATTCTGTATTGTATTTCACCTCGGTTTTTCCCGTACTTCCCTGTTCAGGTTTCATTTCCAGAAATCCTCCGCGGGTATCTATGTAGAGGGTAATTTTTTCAGGTGAATCAATGATGATGCCTTCCCAGTTGAAGGCGCTGCACCCGAAGAGGGATAACGTGGTTTCATCAAGATATAATCCTTCCGCGGCCGCGGATATTCCGGCTATGTCGGCTTCCGGATTACTTCCGCAGTATCCCCGGAATCCATCGGAACTGCTGATGAAAACGCCGTTTTCTGATTTTTTTATCGTGAATCCGTTCTGATTTTCCCGCTCCCGGGTATAGAAAAGATTGGTGAAACCGGCGGATTCGTTTTGTTTAAGTGTTTTCTGAATAAATTGATGCAGGACATAGGGGCTGGCTGCCCCTAATCCGGGTTCTTCCTCATTTAGAATCCATGGATCTCCGTCCCAGGTAACCGTGAACCGGCAGTCACCCTGCTCCGTAAACCAGGACGGACCGTCGATCTTTCCGAAAATCGGAGTACGCCAGGTGCACACACAGCCGTAATCTCCCGGCCGCAGTGCAGTGATGGTATCTTCGGTAATAAACAGGCTGCGGCCGTGGTTTATAATAAAAATCTTCCTGTTCCAGCAGGTATTGTTATACGGTGATAAATCGGTGGATGAAAACGCGGCCCCGGCGGTTTCAGAGACCGAACGGCAATCGGCAAAGGGGGGAGCGTCATCGGCATTAATACCGTCACTTACCAGCACTCCGTTCTTGTAGTAGGGAGAATGCTGCCGGGTATTCTGCATCAGCAGAATATGACCTTCCTGGCTGAATCTTGTTATGCAGTTTGCCCCCTGCATGTGTCCCTGCCAGCGGAACCCTCCCTGATACCCCTGAAGGAGCAGGTAGGGATCGGTATAATCAAATCCTCTTCTGTATACCACCTTATCGAAATATTTTTTTCCGTTTTCCTGAAGCGGTCCGATACCGGCCGCGAATAACCACGTTTCCGGAGCATCGGTGAAATGTCCGAGCGGTTCAATATGTTCCGGCGGATTGCGGCAGAGGGTCCGCTGATACGGCGCTGGTTCAAATAGATGGATTCCGGACATTTCTTCCGGTTTTTTATCGGGCAGTTCGGGGCCGGTGTCGAATTTATGCATAAAAATCGGTGAGAACGCCCAGAATCCCCCCCGGGCCGGAGGGTCGAGATTCGGGAAGTTTTTGAGAAGCCACTTCAATTCACTGTCCCCGTACCAAAAAGCCGAAGCCGCAGCCGGAATAAGCGCTTCCTGCTGCATATAGAAAGCGCCCAGGAGTGATTCCGCGTATCCGCCCGGACCAGCCGCGGTATTCATGTTGTCGTGCAGGGCAATAGCCCTTCTCGCGGTACGGAGAGCTTCTCCCGTTTGAAAAAAACCGTACCGTTCCTCTCCCAGGGCGTACCAGAAAATAGTTCCGATTGTGTTTAATGTGGTTTCATCATCCTGATCGTCATGTCCCGCCGCAGCCAGGGCGTCAAGGAAAACACGGCACTCCCGTATCCACCGTTCACAAAGCACGCGGACATGGTCATCAGGATTAGACTGTTCCAGAAGGTAATGGGAAATGAGGAGAAACTCGAATGTACCTTTCGCGTGATGCCGGTGTCCGAGGGGCGGTTCTCCGGTTGTTTTCCGCCACCAGGCATCTTCCGAGCCGGTCTGCATTCCCAGAAGGAGTTCCTGAGTCCGGTGAATCTCCTCCGGTGTCAGAAATCCGCCCGATACGAGCCAGGGGAGCCCCCGGATAACCCGTTCCATCCGGTAATGCCTGTCTCCATAGCTGTGCTCCATCCGCCGGTTCACCCTCCGGAGACATTCCGCGCCGTATTCACCGAACCGGCGGTCACCGGTCCATGCAAAGTTGACGGCATAATTGCCGGAATAGATCAGCAGTGAATCAATGTCCCGGGGATAGGGAGCGTCAAGGGGAGCTTCCGCCCAGTTCATCAGCCGGTCTTTTAACGTTTTTTCATGTTCGATTTCGAGAATAAAAGGCAGCTCCGTTCCGTATTCCCGGATAAGTTCCGTTAATCTTTCCGCGGCGGCAGTGATCCCCGCAGTATCGCTTCCGCCGGCCAAAATCATATCAAAGCCGGAGCCCAAGGGGTTCATCATGGTCCTGACAACCCAGCCGCCGGTGCCGGGATAAAGGGCATCGGCAGCGCAGTAATACCGGGCATACGGAGTCAGAAGTACCCGGTTTGTGTTGATGTTTCCCAGGACAAAAAGATGCTTCCCGCGGTACTTTACAGGCAGTTTCGAATCCCGAGAAGGCATGATTTCGTCATCTGTAAGAACCGGCGGATTATCTCCCAGGGCTTTACCCAAAGCAGCGGATACCGTTTCAGCGCGGGACCGCAGTCCGGGATATCCACCGGGATATATAACAGCGGC
This sequence comes from uncultured Spirochaetales bacterium, assembly GCA_964384485.1. Taxonomy (GTDB): domain Bacteria; phylum Spirochaetota; class Spirochaetia; order CAYLLE01; family CAYLLE01; genus CAYLLE01. The sequence continues at coordinate 8,427 of CAYLLE010000081.1, forward strand.
CGATTCCGCGGACGGTATTACCGTTCCGTTCCATGTCTTACCGGGAAGCATCCGGCCGCAGTTACTGTTCATTATCGGTATCCTCTGTATCTTCATGAGATTTATAGTTTTTCCCGAAAGGAATTCGGGGATTTTCAAAGAAATTATCACAGATGATACTCGGTTTTGAGACTTCAAGCACCAGGGAGTCTTCTTCCGCGGAAAAGGAATGATATACTCCGGGTTCAGCTCTGAGGATATCTCCGCGGGACATGATAAAAGTACTGTTCCCGTAGTTCATCCGGATGGATCCCTTAATGATAAAGAAAGTCTCGAGCTTTTCATCATGGTAATGTTTCGGGCACAACTGACCTTTAAAAAGAAAAAGCTGCTTTCCGCAATAGCCCGCTTCTTCTTCGTTGGCAATCCAGAATTCGGTTTCACCTGTATTCCAGAAATCATTCAGACCGAAATCAAGGACAAGCGGTTCTGTGTCGGGTATTCCAATGCCCCAGGCCGCGGTTTTTTCCCTGATCATTTTAAAGATTTTTTCTTTTTCTTTGCCTTCTACTGAGAGTTTGAGCCCCTTTTCATATTCACTGTTTTTCTCTATCATACCGGAATACTACAGAGGTTCAGAAAGAACTTCAATTATCAGAGGAGAATATGAAAAGAAATTCACTTATATTTGCAGCTGTTCTTTTACTCTTTGCGGGCGGAGCCGTAGCTGCCGAAAATTATGAGGATGTTTTTGCGTCCTTCGATTATCCGGAATCATGGAGTATCTATATTGACAGCGAAGCCGCCGATTTCCTCGGAATGAATATGATGTATTATCCGGAAGGTACCCGGATCATTGTACTGCTTCCCGAAGATGTTCCAATTGATGAGTCGACCGCGGGTGATTTGGAATTATTCAAAAAGGGATTTATCATGATGACAATACAGGCAAACCCGGAATGGAAAGATCAGCAGGATCAGGAAGGAAACTGGTACGATCCTATAATGGCGGAAATAGAAAGTGGTGAAGATGACGGTGTTGAAATTCTCGAAAAACGTGAAATAAATACCGAAGATCAATCCGGAATTTTCGTGACGGCTGTCGGTGAAGACCAGATGTATCAGGAAAGCGGCGAAGCGGTGACCCTTAAAATAAAAATCCATCTGGGGATGCTTGCCGGCGGCGCAAACATGTTTTCATTAAGCGGTACTGTTGATATGGATACCGAACGGTCTCGAATTGATTCTATTGACACTGCTGTTTCAATGATTATGGATTCCCTGATACTTTATTAAAACAGAATTTGACACCATCAGCAATGATTTCGCCAAAGAGTGTGATAATGCCGTATACCAGCAGGCGCAATTAGAAGGAGTAGTTTATTTACGCCGGTAAGTGAATGTACCGCTCTTAATCGGGCATTCAAATCTGAATATCCGGCGTCTGCCGTCATAACTCCCGGCAGGACCGCTGCCTTCAATGGTAAACTCTGTATCAGCTCCGTGCAGCTGAACCTGTAATTTTTTCCGTCCGGCTGAATATCCAAGGTTTGTAACATTAAGGGAGAACTCAAACCCCTCTCCTGACATGGAAAATTCCAGAAGAGCTTCGTTATATTCTCCCTTGGTATAGCCGTAACTTTCTCCGTCATCTTCGTACAGCGTGAAGCTTCCGGATTTTTTACCCGGGTATAGGTGGATGATATAAGTGCTGTCATCATCAATTTGTTCCGATACATAATTCCTCGGAGGCACTTCCGCGATTATTGAGCCCGGCATCACAAAAAGGGGCATTTTTTCAAGCGGTGCGTCGGCGATGGTATAGCTTTTGCCCCGGATAAACTCATCGGTCCAGAAATCGTAAGCTCCGGTTCCGGGTATGTATACGGTACGTTTTCTCACGCCCGGACGATAGACCGGAGCAGCCAAAAAGGCTTCCCCGAAGAGAAACTGATCGTCCATTTCCGCGACAGCGGGATCATCAGGAAAGCGCATGACCAGAGGACGCATTACGGGAAGTCCGGTACCGGCGGCGTTACGGAAACATGAGTATATATACGGCAGGAGCCGGTATCTGAGCCGGATAAACTTTCGGCAGATATCTTCTATCTCTTGTCCGAACACCCACGGTTCCTGTGAACGGGTTCCTGAGGCTGAATGGGAGCGGCAAAACGGAGTAAAGACTCCGAGCTGCATCCACCGGGCGAACAGTTCTCCTGAAGCGTTGCCGCCGAATCCGCCGATGTCTCCTCCCACGAAAGGTATGCCGGAGAGGCCGATGTTCATATGCATGGCCATGGAACCGGCAATATGCTCCCACCAGGAGTGATTGTCCCCGCTCCAAACCGCGGCATATTTCTGGACTCCCGCGTAGGCGGAACGGGTCAATACGAAGGGACGCTGACCGCTGTACTTTCTGAATGCTTCCCGGGTCGCCTTGTTCATACACAATCCGTACGCGTTATGGTACCGGTCGAAAGAAGCGGTATATCCGCCGTTTTCCAGAATTACGTCTCCCGGTACGGTATTTATGGTCCGGTCATTCGGTTTCCTGGCGGCTTCTTCCCGGGGCGCGGCATCGGATGGTTCGTTCATGTCGTTCCATATGCCGGCGACACCGTTTTCGAAATGATTCCTGTGCTGATCTGCCCACCATTCCTGGACATCTTTCCGGGTAAAATCAGGGAAAGCTACACCGCCGGGCCATACCTGCCCGGTGTACACTTCACCCGTACTCCGCTTACAGAACATCTCTTTTTTAATACCGTCAAGGTAGACCGGAAATCCGGTATCCCTCTTTATGCCGGGATCGATAATCGTAACAACTTTAAATCCCCGGTTCTTCAGTTTTTCCAGTAAACTTTTCGGATCGGGGAACCGTTCAGGGTCCCAGGTAAATACTCTGAATCCGTCCATGTAATCTATATCCAGGTAAATTACATCGCACGGAATTGCTTTTTCCCTGATCTTGTCAGCCAGGGCAAGAACAGCCGCCTCCGGATAATAACTCCAGCGGCACTGCTGATATCCCAAAGCCCATAGGGGAGGGAGCTCCATCCTTCCGGTTAGCCCGGTAAAAGCGGTAACTACGTCGGAAATTTCCGGACCGGGGAAATAGTAGAGATCACACTCCCGGTCATAAATATCCACGATTTCCGCTTCCGTACTGCTGAATCCGAAGTCAAAATAAGAACGGCACGAGCGGTCCGTGAAAAAACCGTGGGCCCGTTCACCGTCAAAAGAGATATAGAACGGGATGGTTTTGTACAGAGGATCTGAATCGGGAAGATGGGTTGGATTATCGGTATTCCACATCTGATACCGCTGTCCCCGCTTGTTCAGAAAACCGGTTTTTTCTCCAAGGCCGTAAATTTTCGCGGAATCCTTGAGCTCCCGGACGAAACGGAGACCCCATTCCGTCCGCAGAAACGCGCTGTCTATATCTCCGGCGGACTGATTACCGTCAGTATCCGTATATGTAATACCGCCGCCTGATTTTTTGACTTTGAGTACGGTCCTTCCCGATGAGATCCGGAAGAAGCTTTCCTCCTCGCTGAACTCCCATTCAGGAATTTCCGGTTCCTCTTCAACCGCAAAGGACGGCAGATTTTCGAACGATTCATCCGCGGTATAGGAAATCCGGAAGATACCTCCGGGTATGGGTCTGAACCGGAGAGTTCCTCTTTCAAATTGAAGACTCACCGATTTATCGTCCCGGGATGTTCGCAAATAACCGCCCGGATCAACAGCCGCCGCCGGATGACTTTCTTTATACAGATTCATTCCTGCCCCCTGCTTCTCGTCTTATACCAAGAGCTTTAATGATTTAATTTCGAACGGGGTAAAGACGAGGGAGAGTTCGTTTCCTTCATCAGCGATTTTATTTTCACCGTCCTCCATAAGGTCTGTCTCTGAAACCGATTTCCAATGTTCCGCGCTGTAGAGTGTCACTTCCGTATCAGTTCCCATGGTTTCGTAGAGCCTCAGAATGACACCGCTGCCGTCTTCGGCTTTCTTGATCACTTCAAGCTTTACATGATTACCGGAAATCCGGAAAAAGCTTTTCACCTTTTCTTCCGGAATCTCTTTTACCGCGGCCGTGTACACCGGTGAGTTCATCTCATGGGCCTTCTCCAGGACATCTGAACTTACAAGGTCGCCCGTATGCGGATAATATCCGAAGGTAAACTCGTGATTTCCTATATCCGCCGCGGGGTCAGGATGTTTAGGGCTTCTTAGCAGGGTAAGGTCCATTATACCGTTACGCACATAATGACCGTATTTGCAGTCGTTTATCAGCGCGAATCCATGGTCCGGCTGTGACAGATCGGCAAACCGGTGCGCGGGTACTTCAAAAAGCGCCTGGTCCCAGGATGTATTGGTATGGGTACTCCGTTTTATAGTTCCGTATTGTATTTCGTAGGAAGCTTCCGATGCGGTTACCGCGGGTTCTGCCTGAACTCTTAGCATTTTGCGCTCTTCGTTCCATTCCACCCGGTTGGCAATTTCAACCAGCCGGGAGTCTTCTGTCACCCGGATCTTTTGCTCGATTATCGAATTGCCGATGGAAAACCGCTGTTCAATTTCAGCGGTGTATTTTCCGCTGTAACTCACTTTCCGGTATTCCAGTACTGCCTGTTCCGGTGTGGTTTCACGGTAAAATCCGTTGATGTCCCAGGCTTCCCAGCTGTTCGGGTAGTCCTCCCAAAGCAGGAATCTGTTTGCCGGACCCGCGAGAAATTCCCGGCTGCTGTCTTTGTCAAAAATCGAAGTTATTGTTCCGTCCTTACCGAACATCACTTTGATAAACTTGTTTTCCAGAAAGTCCGGTTCCGCTGTTACCTTTTCCTGATCCGTTTCAACAGATCCGTCGCGGAGGGTGAAGGAATTGTAACCCATGGCCGGAACTGGTACCCGGGCTTGAAGACTGCCGCTGTTTCGCTGGAGCGGATACTTTCTTCCATACCCGTCCTCAAGAAGGGCAGCGCCTGTATCGGGCAAGGAAATAGTTGCTGTCCGGTCCCAGCTCAGAGTATTGTAGACGAGATAGGTGCCGCCATTACTCTTTTCCCTGCCGATTATTTCATCTATCGCGTCTTCTAAAATACAGATATTTTCATCCGACATTTCATGGGCATCATCATACACCATGGTGATGGATGAACCGGGAAGGATGTCATGAAATTGGTTGAGCATGGTATCTTCCCAGACCTTTTGCAATTTAGCGTTGGGATAACCGCCTAAGAGCACTCCGAGAATCTCGGTATCTCTGAGCAGATGTTCAAGCCGTCTATTATCCTTCTTCATCTTTGCCTGGGTGGTATATGTCCCGCGGTGGAGTTCCAGATAGAGTTCACCGTTCCACTCCGGTAATGATTCCGTGACGGATTTTTCAACTTTATCAAAGAAATCCTGGGCGAATGAAATTTTAACGTTGGGACAGCCTTCTGTATTTCCACCCCGGATTCCCATTTCTATCTGATGCCGGGAGGGGCCGCCGCCGCCGTCACCGACACCGAAAAGGTTCAGGAAATCATCCTGAATATCGGATTGGGAAAACCGTTTCTCCGATTCGATAAGATCTTTCGGATAATTCCCAAGATTATAATTGTTCGTGGGTAGAAAATGAGTTAATATCGGTGTTCCGTCGATTCCTTTCCACCGAAAAGTATGGTACGGAAAAAGATTTATTTCATTCCAGCTAATTTTCTGGGTCATGAAAAAGTCGATACCGCTTTTCCGGAGAATTTGGGGCAAGGCGGGGGAGTAGCCGAATACATCGGGAAGCCAAAGGTTCCTGATGTCCTTTCCGAATTCTTCACGGAAAAATCTTTTACCGTACAGACACTGCCGCACCAGAGATTCGCCGCTGGTAAGGTTCATGTCCGGTTCGACCCACATACCGCCCTGGCATTCAAGACGGCCCTTTTTAACCGCGTCCTTAATCCGGCTGTAAAGACCCGGATAATCCTGTTTGATCCATTTAAAGAGCTGAGGCTGGGAAGCTCCGAAACGATATTCCGGATATTCCTCCAACAGACGGAGAGCTGTCGCGAAGGTCCGGCCGCCCTTCCGCCGGGTCTCTCGGACCGGCCAGAGCCAGCCCAAATCAAGATGGGCATGGCCGACAGACCAAACGTTCATGGTGCTTGCATGGGCCGGCTTATCCAAAAGTTCCCGGGTAATTTTCCGGCACTGTTCAATTCCCTTTCCCTCAGACCAGACATTGGCAGCGCGGTTCAATTCTGCTAAAATTTTACAGCTTCGGGGGTTTTCCGGGTCCAGGGATTCGGCAAGGCTGATAAGAAATTCCAGATCAAGGGAAAACTGCCATACGTCCGGATAGTAAACAGCAAGTTCGGCCTGTCTCAGGTTGAAGACATCCCGCTTACTCACCAGACGTTCGTTTTCCAGTCCGAAAAGCCCATTCGCCGCTGCTTCAACCAAGAGTTCGACTTTTTCCCCGCCCCGGGCGTTATCGAACAGGGGTACCCTCCGTTTTCTGATCTGGCGGTTTCCTTCACGGTCGTAGGTAAGACCCAGAACAGGCTCACCGTTTTCGAAAACGCACGCTTCACCGTCAACGTCGATTAACGCAAGTACAATTTCCCCTGAAAAATCGGCAGGCACTTCTCCGGTAAATTTGAACCATCCGCTGCCCCAGATTTCTCCCCATTTTTCACCTATTTGTATTGGTTTGTATTTTCCGTTTACCGCATCCTTATAGGGAATAGGTTCATTATCGTATATGTATGACGCTTGTAGAGGTGACTTTTCCCCGTAGCGCCGCTCTTCAACTCTGGCCTGAAATTTCTTGAGACGTCCTAAAATAATTCTGCGTTCAGCTTTAAGCATGTAGTGAATCCTCCGTGAAAATGATTATGAAGATTTACCGAAACAATGGCAAGAGGAAAGCTAGTGCTGGAGTAAAAAACCGATGATACGGTCCCTTACCCGGTCTTTTATAATATGAAATGAAAGATGGAGGTACTTCCCCTCACCGGAAATACGTACTACCTCTCCTGTTACCACAATCGGTTCCTCTGCCTGAAGTTTTATTTCTATGTCATCCCGGATACGGTATCGATTCCCGGGGTTCTCTATACTGCAGCCGCCTCCGCTTAAGTCAATAAGCCTGGATGCCGCGTACGGTTCAGATGAACCGGCTAAGCGGATGTTCACCTGAATGTCCAGTTCTTTCCGGAAATATTTCCTGTTCTGGGAGTAACCCTTTATTTCCCGGTGCTCAAGAAGAAGGACTCCATCCTCAACGGACAGGACCTTTGTTTCAAAACGGTAAATTCCTTCATCCCGGGCAAATTCCACCGTTACCGTATTGTTTTTACCCGGCAGAAAATCACCATTTTGACGCTTAACGGTAAACCCCTGCGGTGTATTCGTTTTTAGAACAGCGGGGAACGGGGTAAAACCGAGGGGACTCACCTTCATTTCCCGGTCCGGATCAATTTCCGCGGTATTATAAAGCTGCCTGCCTTCAATTTCGGGAACAAAACCGAGAGCAAACCGGAGCCGGTTTACTTCTTCCATTGAAACATTCTCTTCTCCGGATTTGCTGAAAAGTTTGCGGGCGCATCCTTTGAAGAAGACACTGTCGGTCAAGACTTGCAGAACCGCGTCGTCTCTGTCGCTCTGTCCGGCCAGCGCGGAAAGCGCCTTTTCAAGATCGGGACCAATCTTCCGCCGTTCTTTAATCCGGCTTATCTTTTTGTTATGTTCTTCCTTTTCTTTCCGTTTCGAGGCAATTTTACGTACAACAAAAGGAATTGTGATCAGGATAAGTAATCCCGCTATTATGAGAATCCAAACAATGAAATCACCGGTAGTTTCCCTGAACTCCCGGGAAAACCTCCCGGCAGCGGAGGTTTGCAGTAACAGCCACATATTTAAAATATATCATATTTAACGGA
>CAYLLE010000082.1:0-16267 GCA_964384485.1 uncultured Spirochaetales bacterium
ATCGGGATGAGAGGACTTGAACCTCCGATTTCCTGCTCCCAAAGCAGGCGCCTTAGCCACTAGGCTACATCCCGGAATTGCTGTAAAAGTATACTTATTTATGCTGCCCCGGGTCAAGACCGGCGTTTTTCTTGCCGTTTTTCCGGAATCCCGGAAGCTTCGCAGGGAGACTGGTTTTATTGGCAATTAACCGGGTTTCCGCTACAATTACAGTATCCTAAAAAGGTACGGGAGATGGAGAATGAAAAAAATCTTTTCTATTATATTGATAATTTCAGCGGCTGCCTTTCTCGGGGCCCAGGAAGTAAGGGAACTGGGGTTCCTCGACGGATTCGGAATCACCGTGGAGAAACCGTATCACCTGTCTTCATTCAAGGACGGGCTTATCTCGGAAGGATTCAGCAACAGCGACAGGTTCGGCATCACCGGAACGGACGGGAACGAGACAGACGTCCGGATCGTGTACGACTCGGAAAACATGGGATTCAGTCCCAAACTCTACGCCCTTCTGGTAATCCGGGAATACTACGGCGCCGACGATGATCCGGATCAGGAGGAAGTTATTTCCATCACCTATCACACCGGTGATTTTGGGGCCGGGTATTGGTTTGCCTACCGGTTGGGACAGGAAAGCAGAACAGTGTATGTCAGGGACATGTACGACAGTCCCGGATTTGCCAAGGTGATGATTTTCTTTCCCGATCCGGATGTTGAAGACCCCATAGAGCAGGAGAGGGTCCTGCGGAATCTGCTTCCCAAAATCGGCATCAGCTTCTATGAAGCCGCGGGCTGAACAGGCGGCGCGGATATTCCGGATCCTGAACGGGATCTACCCCGATAAATCTCCCCTCCTCACCTTCGCGGACGGGTTTCAGCTTCTCATCGGCGTTATCCTATCGGCCCAGACTACGGACCGGCAGGTGAACCGGGTCACCCCGGAACTGTTCCGCCGGTTTCCTTCGGCGGAAGAGCTTGCCCGGGCTCCGGCGGAAACGGTGGAAGAAATCATCAGGCCCGTCGGATTTTTCCGGAGCAAAACCCGGAACATCATCGCCGCGTCTGAGGCGCTCGCGCGGTATCACGGCGGAACGGTGCCCGGAACAATGGAGGAGCTTATCGCCCTTCCCGGGGTCGGCAGAAAGTCGGCCAATGTAATCCGGGGGCACCTCTACGGGCTTCCCGCGGTAATAGTGGACACCCACTTTGCCCGGGTCACCCGGCGGCTGGGACTGCTCGGGGAAGATACCGCTGATCCGGCGAAGATTGAGCGGGAAATCCGGGAGCTTGTTCCGCCGGAAGATCAGACCGGTTTTTCCATGGTAATCAACCTGCACGGAAGGGCGGTCTGCGGAGCCCGGAAACCGCTCTGCGCGGAGTGTCCGGTTAACCGGCTTTGTCCTTCCGCCGGAACCTTCAGTTCCCGTAATCCATGAAACTCCCGCAATCCCGGTTCCAGCGCCGTGAGTCTGGTTATCCCGTATTGTGAATACCAGTGTTTTAAACTCATCAGGCTGCTGGCATACTTTTTGCATATTTTATAGTAACACATGCGAAAGGAACTAGTATGAAAGAAAAATATCGACAGGAAGACAAAGAATGGCTTGAGTCGTTGGAATTTGTGATACAGAACGAGGATGACGACCGGGTCCGGGAGCTGCTCCGGAAGCTCCAGACCCGGGCGCAGGAGCACGGGATCACCTTTTACTGCCCCGGAAATACTCCGTATATCAATACAATTTCCCATCATGAGCAGTCCCCGTATCCCGGGAGCAGGGATCTGGAACGGAGGATCAAGAGCATCATCCGGTGGAACGCCATGGCCATGGTTACCCGGGCGAACCGGGAAAGCAAGGGGATCGGCGGTCATATTTCCACGTACGCCTCCGCGGCAACCCTTTTTGAAGTGGGGTTCAATCACTTTTTCCGGGGACCCAATGAGGACTTTGCCGGAGATCTGGTGTATTTTCAGGGACATGCCAGTCCCGGGGTGTACGCCCGGTCATTTCTTGAGGGAAGACTCACCGTGAAGGACCTGGAAAACTTCCGGCGGGAATTGAAGGAGGGGGGCGGACTCCCTTCGTATCCTCACCCCAGGCTGATGAAAGGATACTGGCAGTTCCCTACCGTCTCCATGGGGCTGGCTCCCATAATGGCGATTTATCAGGCCCGGTTCATTCAGTATATCGAAGACAACAAACTCCGGAAGAGCAACGGCCGGAAGGTCTGGGCGTTCCTGGGAGACGGTGAAATGGACGAACCGGAAGCCATGGGAGCAATCACCCTGGCCGCCCGGGAATACCTGGATAATCTGATATTCGTGGTCAACTGCAACCTGCAGCGCCTGGACGGACCGGTCCGGGGGAACCGGAAGATCATTCAGGAGCTGGAAGCGGCCTTCAAGGGTGCCGGCTGGAATGTGATCAAGGTGATATGGGGAAGCGACTGGGATCCCCTGCTGGACGCGGATACCTCGGGACTCCTGGTCAAGCGGATGGATGAGCTTCTGGACGGTCAGGCGCAGAAATACGTGGTTTCTTCCGGAGCCCATGTGCGGGAAGATTTTTTCGGGAAGTATCCGGAACTGCTTGAATTGGTGGAGAACTATTCCGACGAGCAGATCAGCAAGCTCCGGCGGGGCGGACACGATCCGGTAAAAGTTTTTAACGCCTTTAAGCAGGCCGTCGAGCACACCGGTTCACCTACTATCATCCTGGCCCAGACCATCAAGGGCTACGGCCTCGGAGAAGCCGGAGAAGGGAAGAACATCACCCATAAACAGATAGAACTGAACGAGAAGGAGCTGATGGAATTCCGGAGCCGGTTCAACATTCCCCTCTCCGATGATGACGTGGCGGAAGCGCCCTTTTACAAACCCGACGAAGATTCCAGGGAGATAAAATACCTGAAGGAACGGCGGGAAAAGCTGGGCGGATATCTTCCCACCCGGAATGAAGAAGTTGAGCCCATCAAGATGCCCGAGGACAAGGTGTTTGAAGAGTACCTGAAGGGGTCGGGAAACCGGGATGTGGCCACCACCATGGTGATGGTGCAGATTATCGGGAGGCTTCTGAAGGACAAGAACGTGGGCGAGCTGATCGTTCCCATCGTGCCGGACGAAGCCCGGACATTCGGGATGGAATCGCTCTTCCGGCAGGCCGGAATCTATTCCCACCCCGGACAGAATTACGAACCCGTGGACCGGGAAAATCTGATGTACTACAAGGAGGCCACGGACGGTTCCATCCTGGAGGAGGGGATTACCGAAGCGGGATCCATCTCCTCGTTCATCGCCGCGGGAACGGCGTACTCCATTCACCGGGTGAACACCATCCCCTTTTTCCTGTTCTACTCCATGTTCGGCTTTCAGCGGATCGGCGACCTGATCTGGGCGGCAGGAGACGCCAGGGCGAAAGGATTCCTGGTGGGAGGAACGGCGGGAAGATCGTCCCTGCCCGGAGAAGGGCTGCAGCATCAGGACGGTCAGAGCCATTCCTACGCCCTCGCCTATCCGCAGGTAAAAGCCTACGATCCGGCGTACGCCTATGAGCTTGCCGTGATCGTAAAGAACGGAATTAAGCGTATGTACGTGGATAATGAAGAAATCTTCTATTATGTAACCATCATGAACGAAACATACAAGATGCCCGACATGCCCAAGAAGGACACCGGACCACTGGATCTGGAAGAGGGGATTCTAAGAGGCATTTACCGGTTCAGGAAAGGGAAGGGTGATAAGCGTATCGCCCTCCTGGGAAGCGGGACCCTCCTGAACGAGGCCCTGGCCGCGTCGGACCGGCTCTCGGAAGAGTACGGCATAAGCGCCGATGTGTGGAGCGTCACAAGCTACAAGGAGCTCCACTACGACGCCCTGGACGCGGACCGGCATAACCGGCTCCATCCCGGAGAAAAACCGAAAACGCCCTACATCCGGGAGTGCATGGAAGAGTACGCCGAAACCGGTGTGGTAGCGGTAACCGATTATCTAAAGAGCGTGCCCCTGTCCGTGGCGCGGTGGGTACCCGCCGATTTTACGGCCCTGGGTACCGACGGATACGGGTTGAGTGAAAACCGGACATCCCTGCGGAGCTATTTCGAAGTAGACAGCCGGCACATCACCCTTGCCGCCGTTTCCGCCATGGAACGGAATGGAAAGGTTAAAGAGGGAACAGCGGAGAAGGCGGTAAAGGATCTGGATATCGATCCTGATAAATTCAATCCCCTGGACAGATAAGGAGGCAAAAAGTGGCACATGAAATAAAACTGCCGGAAATAGCGGAAAATGTGGAATCGGCAACAGTAATAGAGGTGATGGTCTCCCCCGGCGACACCGTGGAGAAGGATCAGGCCCTGATCGAGATAGAAACCGAAAAAGCCGCCACCGAGGTACCCGCCGACGTGGCCGGAACCATCGAGGAAGTTTTTGTGAACGAAGGCGATGAAATCAAAGTCGGCGACAAAATGGTTTCCATAAAAGAAGGGGGAGGCGGAGAAGACAAGCAGGAAGAGCAGAAAGAAGAAGAAGAAGAAGAGGAAGGGGAAGAAAAGAAAAAAGAGCAGAAAACGGAAGATAAAAAAGAGAAAGAGCCAGAAAGCAAAGAAAAAAAGACGGAAGAAAAAACGGAAGAGAAGCCGGAAGAAGAAAAACAGGAAAAGAAAGAAAAACCGGATAAAGAAGCAAAAGAAAAGGAAGAACCGGAGGAAGAGGAAGAGGAAACCGGATCAAAAGAGGGGAAGAAACAGAAGGACCGGGAAATACAGCCCGTTCCCGCTTCCCCCGCGGTCAGGCGGTTTGCCCGGGAGATCGGCGTGGATATCCATTCGATCCGGGGAAACGGGCCGGGCGGCAGGATCAGCATGGATGATGTCAAGCAGGCGGCCCGGGAAGGAGCTGCCGGCGGCGGCCGGGAAGGCATCTCTCTGCCCGACTTTTCCCGGTTCGGGAACACCCGGCGGAAACCCATGGGACGGGTCAAGGAGATCACCGCGGAGAACACCACCGCTTCCTGGCAGAACATTCCCCAGGTTACCCATTTCGATGAAGCCGATGTGACGGATCTGGAGACGTTCCGGAAAAAATACGGAGACCTGGTAAAAAAGGCCGGGGGTAAACTCACGGTGACCGCCATCATCGTAAAAATCATGGCGGAAGCCCTCAAGATGTTTCCCTCTTTTAACGCCAGTCTGGACATCGCGAAAAAGGAGATCATCTACAAGGACTATATTAACATCGGTGTGGCGGTGGACACTTCCCGGGGTCTGCTGGTTCCGGTGATCCGGGACGCGGATACCAAGTCCCTCACGCGGCTGGCGGTGGAACTCACCGAACTGGCCGAGAAGGCCCGGAACAAAAAAATAAGTCCCGACGAGATGAAAGGGGGAAACTTTACCGTTTCCAACCTTGGCGGTATCGGGGGAACCGGATTCACTCCGGTAATTTTCCCGCCCCAGTCGGCCATCCTGGCGGTAAGCCGGGCCAAAACGGCGCCGGTTTTTATGGACGGAGAGTTTGTCCCCCGGATGATACTGCCTCTGGGGGTAACCTACGACCACCGGATAATCGACGGCGCCGAAGGGGCGGCGTTTCTCAGATGGACCTGCGCGGCTCTGGAAAATCCCCTGGCCATGTATCTTGAAGGAGGAAATTGATGGCGGATAAACGGAAAGAACTGGCGGTAATCGGCGCGGGACCCGGCGGATATACAGCGGCCTTTATGGCGGCGGACCTGGGAATGTCGGTTACGGTGATAAACATGGATAAGAATCCCGGAGGAGTATGTCTCTATCGGGGATGTATCCCCACCAAGGCCCTTATCTCCGCGGTAAAAACCAAGCAGGATTTCCAAAAGGCGGAGAAGATGGGACTTTCCGCGAAGGACATAACCGTAGACACGGACAAACTGTTCGACTGGAAAGATTCGGTTGTAAAAAAACTGACCGGCGGACTCGGACAGCTCGTGAAGCAGCGGAAAATCGATTATATCCAGGGAAGGGCCGAGTTCGTAAGCTCCCGGAAGCTCCGGATCACCAAGGAAGAGGGAGGCGAAGAAGAGAAGGAGTTTGATGAGATCATCATCTCCACGGGTACCTATCCGTTCTTTATCCCGAATCTGGATTCCGGTTCGGACCGGGTGGTGACTCCGGAAGAGTCTCTGGACATGCGGGATATCCCGGATCGGCTCCTTGTTGTTGGAGCGGGATACATCGGTCTGGAGATGAGCTCGGTGTTCCACGGCCTCGGATCCAAGGTGACCATCGTGGAGATGCTTCCCGAAATCATGACCGGAGCGGACCGGGACGTTCTTAAAATCTTCAAAAAGCAGAACAAGGATCTGTTTGAGAATATTTACGTGAACACCGTAATAAAGGAGAGCAGGGAGAACAAAGACGGAATCACCGTCTCTTACGAGAACTCGGAAGGGGACGATCCCGGAGACGAAACCTTCGACGCCATCCTGCTTGCCGCCGGCCGGAGGCCGAACTCGGAGAAGATCGGCCTCGAGAATACCGGCGTAGAGACCGACGATAAGGGCTTTATCAAGGTGGATGAGCAGCGGAGAACCGCGGATGAACATATTTGGGCGGTGGGTGATATCACCGGAGGACCCCTGCTGGCACACAAGGCCTCCCACGAAGGGAAGGTTGCCGCGGAAGCGGCGGCGGGGAAGAAGACGGTGTACGATCCTGCTGCGGTCCCGTCAGTGGAATATACCGATCCCGAAATAGCCTGGACCGGTCTGACCGAAAAAAAAGCCGAGGAAGAGGGAAGGAACGTTCAGGTGGCGTCCTTCCCCTGGGGAGCATCCGGAAGAGCGGCTACCCTGGGACGGAACGACGGAGTCACCAAACTAATTATCGATCCGGAAACCGAGCGGATTCTGGGGTGTTCCATCGTGGGAAAGGACGCTGGAGAACTGATCAGCGAAGGAACCCTGGCAATCGAGATGGCCGCGCTTGCCTCGGATGTGGCATGGACCATCCATCCCCATCCCACCCTTTCGGAAACCCTGATGGAAGCGGCCGAAGCTTTTTACGGTACCAGCACCAGCGTCTATAAGCCGAAGAAGCGTGAATAATGTAAGAAGGAGGAATTTGTATGGATAAAATTACAAGAAATGATCTTAAGGAGCTGTCCGAACAGGAAATCAAACCGGCAGTTTCGATTTATATACCTGCTCTTAAAAAGGGAAAGGAGGTGGATCAAAACAGGATTCAGCTCAAGAACGCCCTGAGTGAAGCCATGGATGAACTGGAAAAGAATATGAGAAGGTCCGAGGCGGAAGAGATTCTGAAACCGGCATACTCTTATCTGGATAACCCGGGGATGCCCTTTCATCAGGATAACGGCCTGGCCGTTTTTATCGGAAACGGTTTCTTCCGGATCTACCAGCTTCCGTTTACCGTGGCCAACGCGGTCTATGTGGGGGAGCGGTTTCATCTCCGGGAACTCCTGACCTATTTTGTCGGGACCGGAAGGTTCTACATTCTGGCGGTAAGCCTTGCCGAGCCCCGGTTTTTTATCGGCAGCAAATACGGGATCAGGGAAGTGGAACTGGAAGGCATGCCCGAGGGTATCGAAGAGACCCTGCAGTACGACGATCCCGAACGGCAGCTACATACCCATACCCGCCGGCCGGAACAGCAGGGACAGCGTCAGGCGGTATTTCACGGCCATGAAAGTGAGTCAAACTATCTCAAGGAACAATCCCGGCGTTATTTTCATGAGCTTGCCGGAGCCGTGGACGACTATCTGGACGACAAGAATGAACCCCTCGTTCTTTTCGGTCTGGCCCGGGAAGCGGCAGGCTGCCGGGAGGCTGCCAAATATCCGCATCTGCTTGAAAAGAGTGTTGAAAAGAATCCGGACCGGCTAAAAGGCGAAGAGATTCTCGCCGAAGCGTACAAAGTGGTGGAACCGGAATTAACCTCTGTCAAGGAGTCCTTTATCAGCCAATATAAAGACATGACCGGATCTGATAAAGTAACAGACAGCATAGATGTTATTCCCGCCGCGGCGGTAAACAGCAGGATTGATACCCTCTTCGTAAATCCCGGAGCGGATCCGGTTTGGGGGAGTCTCCGGCCGGATCAGGAGGTTCAGGAACTGCACGAAGAAAAAAAAGCAGGTGATTTTGACCTTATAGATAAAGCGGTTATAGAAACCTTGAGGCACGGCGGAAATGTTTTCACTGTGGATCGCGAAGCCTTTCCGGAGGCGGACCCTGTGGCGGCAATTCTCCGGTATTAGGAGGGAGACGTGACGTTAAAAGAGCTGATTGATTTCATGCGGGAAACCCTGACGGTTAGACGGACGGCGGCCGAATACTGGCTCGCCGGAGCAGTCAAGCCCAGGGCCGCTAAGAGCCTGGAGCGGGCAAAAAGTTTTCTGGAAGCCCTCCCCAGAGAGGAAGACAAAGTGCTGCTTACCCTGGACGGAAAGGAAGTCCCCTTCAGTCTGGAATATGAAATTTCCGAGCTGGAAAAGGACATTGTTTTCCTGAACGGAGGAGAGCAGGAGCTCTACGGCTATCTGGAAAGTCTCCACTCCGGCTTCAGCAGTGAAGTCGCGGAAGGGGTCGAGTTTCTGAAGGGAACCCGGTTCAAGAACCTCTTCAGCGACCGGGACGGCACGGTTAACAACTACTGCGCCCGGTATAACACATCGGTTCAGTCCGCTTACAACGCAGCCTTTATCGCCAAATACGTAAAGAACCGGGTGGAGAACGGCGTCATCCTGACTTCCGCTCCCCTGGAGGGAATCGGTATAATAGACCTGAGCGCCATGCCGGAGTACAGCGTTATATTCGGCGGCTCCAAGGGGAGGGAGATGGCGGATCTTAAGGGGGAAAGGCACCGGTACCCCGTGGAAGAGGACAAGCAGGAAAAACTCGACGAGCTCAACCGGAATCTGCAGGACCTGCTGGACCGGAACGGATACCGGAAACTCCGGATGATCGGTTCGGGACTGCAGTTCAAATTCGGACAGACCACCGTAGCCCGGCAGGACATGAACGGTTCGGTGGACCCGAAAAAATCGGATGATTTTCTCCGGGACGTGGAAAATATGGTTTCGGAGCTGGATCCGGATCACCAGGTGTTCCGGATCGAAGACACCGGCAAGGATATAGAGATTCTGCTGACCGTGGAAGGAGGAAGCAGGGATTTTGATAAGGGCGACGGAATCGAGTTTATCGATCAGACTCTCGGGCTTGGACTGCTGGATGGACCGAACCTGATCTGCGGCGATACCCATTCCGACGTACCCATGGTCCGGGCTTCCATGGCGCGGACGGAGAACACCCGGGCGGTGTTTGTTACAAAAGATGAGGAGTTGAAACAGGAGGTGAGGAACGTGTGTGAATCGTGTTTGTTTCTCGAGGAGCCGGATACCCTGGTCACAATCCTGAATGAACTGGGAAAAAAGGAGTTGAGTGAATGAGCAGCTATGAATGCAGAGGCGGAGTTTTTGATCTGGACGGAGTGATCACCCATACGGCCAAAACCCATTTTAAGGCATGGAAGCAGACATTCGATACGTATCTGGAAAAGAAAGGCGGGGAGGAAGGCAAAAATTATTCCGAATTCGATTACGAAAACGATTATCTTCCCTACGTTGACGGAAAACCCCGATATCAGGGGGTAAGATCATTTCTGGAATCCCGGGATATCAATCTGCCCTTCGGTGATCCCGATGATCCGCCGGACATGGAAACGGTATGCGGGATCGGAAACCGGAAAAACGAGGCGTTTCGGGAATCGGTAAAAAACGACGGAGTTGAGGTGTTTCGATCCACTGTGGACCTGATTAAAAAGCTAAAAGACCGGGGAGCAAAGGTCGGGGTCGCCTCTTCCAGTAAAAATTGCAAGTTCATTCTAAAAGAAACAAACCTGATTGATCTTTTCGATACCGTTGTCGGCGGAATCGTATCCAAGGAACTGGAGCTTAAAGGGAAACCGGAACCGGATATCTTTATCGTGGCCGCAGAAAATATGGGTCTCCAGCCCAAGGAGTGTTTTATTGTCGAAGACGCCCTCGCCGGGGTCCAGGCGGGAAGGAATGGAAATTTCGCCCTTGTAATCGGAATCAACAGGGAAGGGCTTTCCAGCGCGGAAATGTACAACAGCGGTGCCGATGTCGTTAAGCCGGACATGGAAGAGATAACCATCAAAGACATCGAGGAGTGGTTTGCCACCGGATTGGAAAAGGCCGGATGGAACCTTTCCTACCGGGGATACGAGCCCCAGGATGAACGGCTCCGGGAAGCACTGACCACCATCGGCAACGGATATTTCGGAACCCGGGGCTGTATCGTGAATGAAGATATAAACGACGATATTCATTATCCCGGGACCTATATCGCCGGGATTTTCGACAAGCGACCCACCCAGGTACACGGCGAGAAAATTTACAACAACGACTTTGTGAACTGTCCGAATTGGCTTTCGATTAAATTCCGGATCGGAGACGGTCCGTTTCAGAAAATCTCGGAAGCACAAGCGGAAGACTACATCCACGACCTTAACATGCGGAACGCCGTGATGAGCCGGTCATACACCATCACCGACGGCGAAGGCAGAAAAACAAGGATCGAGACCAGGAGATTCGCCTGCATTACCGATCCCCACGCTGCTTACCTGCGGTACGAGCTCATTCCGCTCAACTACTCCGAACCGGTTACCGTGCGGAGCGGCATCGAGGGCCGGGTAAAGAACTACGGGGTAGAGCGGTACCGGGATTTGGAACAGAAGCACATAGAACCGATCGGAGGATCGGTCCGCGATCACATCATAACCCTGGGTGTCAGAACCATCGCGTCAAAACACGACATCTTTATGAGCAGCCGCCATACCTTGAGTACGGAAAATTTCAAGAAGGAAGTGGTGCGGGATCCCGCCTACATTGCCTTGGATTACACCTTTCAGGCAAAAGAAAACAAGCCGGTTGTTTTGGATAAGACAACGGCAATCTATACCTCCCTTGGGACCGATTCATCACAGCCGGAAGAAGATTCGGTAAGCACCGCCGAAAAAGCCCCCGGATTTGATGAAGCCCTGGAAAAGCATGCCGGAGAATGGAAAGATCTCTGGACCCGTGCCCATATTACGATAGAAGGAGACCGGTTTGCCCAGAAAACCCTCCGCCTTAACGCCTACCATATGCTGGTGACCGCCTCCCGGCATAACATGAAGATGGACGTGGGGATCCCGGCCCGGGGACTCCACGGAGAAGCCTACCGGGGACACATTTTCTGGGACGAGGTGTTTTTCCTGCCGTTTTACAATATCCGGTTTCCCGGCATCAGCCAGTCACACCTGATGTACCGGTACCGGCGGCTGGACAACGCCCGGGAATACGCCCGGGAGAACGGATATGAAGGGGCTATGTTTCCCTGGCAAACCGCTGACACCGGGGAGGAGGAATCCCAGGATATCCATTACAACCCCAAATCCGGGAAATGGGATCCCGATCTGAGCCGAAAACAGCGGCATATCTCTATATCCATTGCCTACAATATCTGGAGCTATTTCTATGTGGCCGACGACTGGGAATTCCTGCATGGGTACGGCATGGAGATGCTTCTGGAGATCTGCCGGTTCTGGGCCGGCATCGCGGAGTACGATGAAAGCGACGGCAGGTACCATATCGAAGGAGTGATGGGCCCTGACGAGTTCCACGAAAAATATCTCCATGCCGAAGAGGGGGGATTTCGAGACAACGGCTACACCAACGTGATGGTGGTGTGGCTCCTTCATAAGGCCATCGAAACGTACGAGCATCTTCCCGAAGAAATCAAGAAAAAAATGTCCGACAAGATCGGATTTGACCGGGAAGAAATAACCAGATGGGAAGAGATCACCCATAAGATGAAAGTGGTGATGAACGACGATAAACTCATCGAACAGTTCGACGGCTACACTGATCTGGAAGAACTCGACTTCGAGGAGTACCGCCGGAAGTACGGAAACATTCAGCGTCTGGACCGGATTCTTAAAGCGGAAGGAAATTCGCCGGACAAGTACCAGGTGGCAAAGCAGGCGGACGTCCTCATGATGTTCTACCTCCTATCCCCCGGTCAGGTAGCTGTCCTTCTTGAACGTCTGGGATACGAACCCGGAGACCCGAAGGAGCTCCTTCGGACGAACTACGAATATTACATTAAACGGACCACCCACGGATCCACCTTGAGCTACATCGTCCATTCGGCGATACTCAAATACCTGGACACCCATCATCACGATCAGATGCGGTGGTACCGGCGGGCACTGGAAAGTGATCTGTACGATATTCAGGGCGGAACCTCCCTGGAAGGAATCCATACCGGGGTGATGGGCGGCTCCCTGGACATAGCGGTAAAAACCTTTGCCGGTCTTAATTTTTTCCGTGACCACGTGGAAATGATTCCCTGTATGCCAAGGAACTGGGACCGGATTAAGTTCCGGATGGTACACAGGGACAATATTATCGATGTGGATATAACCCATGAACGGGCGGAATTTATCATGGTGGATCAGCGGGGCGGAGAGTTCTACATCCGGTGGAACGGTGATGATTACCGGCTCGAAGACGGAAAAGTCACGGTGAACTTTTAAGGGCCGCAGTTTTGAGCAGCGGGATCAGGGAATGCCATCCCGGTACCTGGAGGTTCAGGTCTTCGGGACCGGGCACCGCGTAAAGGCGGTTCAGGTACATGAGTGCCGCACCCGCGGCGATATCGTTTTCACCGTACCGGGAAATCTTGAGTCCGGGGAGGGGCTGTCCGCTTCCGATGTAACGGTCGGCCAGTTCTTTCCGGATGATCCGCCGGATTAAACCGTCAAAGCGGCGGAGGTCTCCGCCTATTACGATTGTCACGGGCCGGAGGGCCGCGGTCAGCACCGAAAGATTCTCCATCACTTCAATAATAAACCGGCGGAGCACCGCCTCATCCTGCCCGATTTCTTCCAGCAGTCCCGTTTCTATCCCCACCGAATCACGGAACCCTTTCCGCCATCGGAAACTCCGGAACTCACCGGCCCGGTTGTCGTGCCCGCGGTGAACAGCACCGTTCAGCGCGATCCCCATCCCGATCCCCACGGTCTGTCCAGTCCGCCGCCGGTACTCCTCCGGATAAAACCGGACCAGGAGAAACAGAAGGTCTCCGGGACTGTGACCTGGATTGTGCAGCTCTCCCCAGGTGCAGCAGTTCGCGTCGTTCTCTACCAGCACATTGATGCCTGCCCCGGGATTCGCCAGGGCGGCTATCGGGTAATCTTCCATGCCCAGACTCCGGGAAAGGATTACCGTTCCCGTCTCCTGCCGGGTGTATCCGGGGATTCCGATTCCGATACCGGCCAGAACCGTGCCCGACCGGCGGCACATCCTTTTGATGTCCGACAGGATGCCGCCGAAAACCTCCGGGAAGCTTTCCGGTTCCGCCGGAGTATTTACAACCGTTTCCATGCAGATTTCTCCCCCGGGATTGATCAGAACCAGCCGGTACCCCTCGACGCTTAGATCAACCCCCAGGACCCGGAACGCCTCCGGATTTATCCTGAGATACCGGGGCTTCCTCCCTCCCCGGGGAGCCGATGCTCCTTCCCTTACCTCTTCGACAAGTCCGGCTTCGATCAGATCAGATACAAGATTGGTAAGGGTTGATTTATCCAACCCAAGCCGTTCCGCGATTGCGCTCCGGCTGGTGAGGGGGCGTTCCAGGAGGGATTTCATGATCAGGGCAATATTTACCGATTTCTGCAGGGAACTCCTGGGCTGATCAGCGGCCATACCGTGCTCCTTGGTTTCCTATATATTCTCCGCCCGTTTCCTGATTTCCCGGGAGTAGGTCTGGAACTCTTCCACCGTCATGGACTTGATAAAGGCGAATCCCCGGGTAGCCCGGATCAGGGCGCTCTCGTGCTCGTAGAAAAACTCACGTCCCAGGCAGGCCGAAAGCATCTCGTATTGCTCCACCTGAATTTTCTGGGCCAGCTTGGGAAAAGGGCCCTGCATTTCGTAGCTCGGAAAGGACGCGGTTTTCTGGGAGATGTAGGTGTTCATGAAGGAGGAATACTGGAGCGTCAGCATGTTGAGCGAAACCGGCACGAAGATATTTGCTTCCGAAGGATGGAACCGGTACCAGACGTTGCGGTAGCCGATCACTTCCAGATCATTCCGTCCCGTTTCTTTTACGTAGAGACTCAGGGCTTCCGCTATAGCCTGCAGCACCTTGTAGTGGGTGTCCGGTCCGCTCGCTTCGGGATCAAACGCCACGGTTATGACATCGGGGTTCACCTCCCGGAGCAGGCGCAGCACCGGCAGCACGTCCCGGGAGACGGTCGGCTCTTCGGTAAATATCTCTCCCTGGTAAAATCCCAGCCTGAGGTCTTCGACGGAAGCGGAATTCCACCCGAAATACCCCCAAAGACAGGCCGATTCCCATTCCCGGCACATTCCTTTCAGCTTCTGGATGTAGGGAAGGTCCTTCTTTCCCGGATACTGGGTTTCAAAGTAATTGACCAGTTCTTCCACCCGCTCCTCAATATCTTCCAGATTGATTTCTTCAAAAACGATCATCAGGTCCCGGAGAAACCGTCTGAGTGTTCCCTCCTCCTGAAGGACATCCGAGCGGGCGGCGATACCGTCCAGATAGCGGTACACGTCGTGATCCCGGTAGTGGCTGTTCTCCTGGGAAAAGTATCCCTCCTCAAGCAGCCGGGTGAATCCGTGCCGGTCGTCCTTTAGGGCCTGATGCATCTTCCGGCAGAGATCGAGCATGTACGCGTTGGTGACCGCGGTAAAGCCGCTTGTCATGGTGGCGAAATGGTGATAGTTGCTGTGGACCCGGATGCTTCTGACCACGTAGGGCATATAGCCCAGCATGATGTCGTCATGGTGCGGTTCGGTGTGCAGGAACCGGGTGTCCTTCCGGTTGTCCATGCCTTTAAGGAGTTTGTTCTTGAGCAAATTCGTTACCATCCGGTTCAGCTCCTCCGGCTTTTTCCCGGTTTTTTTGAGCAGGATTTTTCCTTCCCCGGAATTCCGGTAATCCCCTGACTGCAGATCGATGATTTTTCTGCCCGATTCAAGGGCAAGATCGATAACGATCCGCTCAATTTCTTCTTTGGTAAATTTTTCCTTGGCGTTCAGAATCTGCAGATTCCTGCCGGTCAGATGTTTCGCGGCCCCCTCGGTCAGGTAGAACCGGGAATCCTTCAGTTCCTGCAGCACCGTGGCCGGATACATGATGTCTCTGGTGTGCTGAACGGCGCCGGCAACCACCTTCGCTTTCGCTTCACCCGCCGCCATGATTATGGCAGCGGCTTTTTTATTGTAGGTGATTGTATCAAGGCCGATGGTGATCACCAGACGCTTCCGGGCCACTTCTATACCCCCCAGATCGGTTGCCGCCGCGGCCTGGGTTTCGTAATTTATTTCGGTCAGCCGGGTTGTGGAATGCATGTCCGATCCCCGGACATTAAAACCGATATGTCCGTCCGGTCCAATCCCCCCCAGGAAAAAACCGATTCCCCCCATCTCGCGGATTTTGTCTTCATATTCCACGCACCACTGATCCACCGCGGTAAGGGTCTGTTTCCGCAGTTTTTCGAGCTTTGTCTGGGCCGGCCGGTACCGGAGGCTCAGATCCACCGGTTCGTCATCCCAGATATCTTCCAGCGACTGTGATTCCGGAACTCCGATCTCTTCGCAGTTTATTAAAAGGGAACGGTCGGGATCGATACCGAAACCTTCCAGATAGTACTTATGCACGTAATAATAAAAGCTGTTCTGGTGCCGGGGATTGATTGGGTAGAACTCATCGATCTGCACAAACCGGAGTCCCCGGGTTTCCGGCTTTTTGCCGGTTTCTATTCCCCAGTCCTCAAGCTCCTTCCGGGTCTCCGTATTATTCCAGTCCGATAGAAACCGCTTCGCCTCCCGGATAAAATATTCCGGTGTTTTTCCCGTGGGCAGGGAGATAACCCCTTCCGGATTCTGCTGTATCCATTCCAGAAATCTGAGGGCGGTGATTGTCCCTAGCGATGGAAAGTTATCGATCACAACGACCCGGCGGTTTTGACCCGCGTCCGCCATGGGGTATTTCTGCTTTATCCGTTCTTCCACCTGTGATTTCATGATTCCTCCCAAGGTTGGTTTAAACAATCAACTAACTACCATGAGTATATCCATATATTGATTAATATTCAATCGGGATCATCGGGAATTGCCTTTTTTCAGCGAAAAAAAATATGCGGCAATTCCCGGTCAACCCGATCTAAATTTATATATTAT
>CAYLLE010000083.1:0-15788 GCA_964384485.1 uncultured Spirochaetales bacterium
AGGCCATAATTTCATATAATATATAAATTTAGATCGGGTTGACCGGGAATTGCCGTAAATTTCTTTTCTTACTCCTTGATAATTGTTATTCTTTCAGCAGCTTCCAGTCGAATACTGAGCTGAGGACATCGGATTGCCGATTCCCCAATTCATGATAAACCGCTTGACATCTTTGGGGATCTTCCGCGCGGCAGCAGCTGTTTAAATCGAGAATTCCCTTTTTCATCCATGTCATAGTCTGCTCACAGTTCTGCTTAAAACTGCCCCGTCTGAAAGGTTCGGATTGCCATGGGACTTCCCACTCCCAGCCGCTTTTTAAGTGAATGTACCGCCAAAAAATCTTCCAGATCAAATCCCGGCAAAGCCGCTGGGACCGGGGCTGCCAAGGTACTCCTGCCGCGGCCACTTCTCCCCCCGGCTTTACCAGGCAGCACGCCTGATATACCGCTTCTTCATTCCCGGAACAGTCTATAGCAAATTCGGTCCGGTCCTGCCATGCAGGATTGCCTACGGGTACAGATTCGAAAAGTTCTTCTGTATATTCCTTAAGCAGCTCCCGTCTGACGGAGTCCGGATCAACGGCACCGACACGGTATCCGCATTGGGCAAATATGCGGGCCGCCATATGGCCAACCATTCCCAGGCCGATAACAAGTACCCGGGCGGGCGGCCGGACCTGTGTGGCGGTCACCGCGCTCCAGCCGATACCCGACATACGGGTAAGAACAGCCGGTATTGGATCGAGCCCGGAGGGGACCGCGGCGGTGTCACTGATCCGGCAGCGCTGGTAAGAGGCGTGTTTCCCGATACAGAAGAGGCGCTTTCCATGGATCTCGTCAGGGATGTCCGGACCGGACTCAGTTACTTCAAAGACCGCGCCGTATCCCGGCCAATGAGGAAATCCATCCTCGGCACGGTACTGCATCCCCAATTCAGTACCGGTGCTGATGACTGAACTCAAGGTCGGTCCCGCGACTTCATCATCCCGAAGTATTGAATCATCAAAAGGAACTTTTTTTAGGACAGCTTGTTCAGGTTCTGTAAACGCGATCTGCATTATTGATTCCGGCGGCATTTACCGCTCCTTTGTCCGGGCAGACTCCCGGCGGATATGGTCCGCCGCGGCCTTTATCTCATCCGGCTGAAGATGCTCCATGATAAAGGGCATTTCGCGATCATATGATTCTGCCAAGGTGATGTATGTCTTATAATCCAGACTTCCCTCACCGGGCGGTACCTCCCGAAGATGTGCTGTCAGGGTTTTCTCCATTATTGTATCCTTCGCGTGACAGCTTTTTACCCGGGGCCCCAGCTTTTCGAAGCATTCCTTTAGAAAGGCAGTGCTCTCAAAATACCTCCGGGGTGATGAAATCATGTTCACCGGATCGAGGTGCACGGCAAACCGTTCCCTGTTTACAGCGGAAAGGAGGCGCAGGTAACTGTCCGGAGAATCGGGTATCATCCACGGCATTGTCTCAACGGCATACCATGTATGTTTCGGCTGAACTTCGTCCACAATTATCCGGATTGTCTCTGCTGCCAGCTGGAAGGTATCCTCGCTTAAATCCTGAGGATGCCAACCGAACCATGATTCACCCCGGGAGCCGGCTACAGAAACACAGCATCCGGCTCCGACGCGGTCGGCTAATGCTAAACCGCCGCAGATCTTGTCAATTTTTTCTTTTCTCAATTCTTTGTCCGGGAGTAGCGGGTTACACCAGACACCTACCTCGGCGATCACAAGGTCTGCCTCAAGCGCGGCGTTTTTAAAGGCATCTTCTGTCCGCGGATCCACCGGCTGGTGGAAAGGCCATACTGCCGCGTCAAATCCCCAGTTCTTTAGTTTTTCTGCCCAGTCCTTTGGTCCTGTAAAGGGAAATTTTATATCCGCTCCAAGCCGCATGATCACCTTCCTTCCGCAGAGTATACCAGGGAATATCGAAAGAATGAAGGCTACACAGAGGTCCTCCCTTACTGATCATAATTGCTGTACTGATCCCGGAAATAGCGGCGGAGCTCTTCCTGAATATCTTCCGGCACCGGCGATTCATAATCCCGGATAAGAGTTTCGACCCGATCGTGAGCACGTTCCAAAAGTGAAGCGGCGCCTTTGTCTTCGCCCGAATCATCGAATAATCCGGGTTCAAAAAATTCCGACGACCGGAGCAGTTCCAGGGTTAAATCATCGGTAAGAAACTCACCTCCCGGACCCTGCTGCTGGATATTTTCCATCCGCTTCTCCAGATTACCGGTATCGATCCCGCGGGTGAGATATTCGGCGGCTCTCAGCCACTCAGACTGAATCACCATCATTTCCGCGGAAATTCCGTTCGCGTTATAACAGGAACCCAGGCCGGAAAGGACATCCGTGCCCGAAGCTAGCGCGGAAAGCATAAATAGCATACTTTCCGCGCCGCTCTGCATGTCGTACCGGAAAGACATGGTGCCGCCGCACTCCGCGCCCGAAGGCATGCAGTAGGATTCGGCCAGTTCACAGGAGGCGATTTTCCAGAGTACCTTGTCCAGGGTGTAATACTGATCGTGACCGGTCCTCATATTGCTGATGGAGGGACCAAAAATATAGAGGAAAGGATTTCCAGGATTTATCATCTGGGTGAGTGCTGCTAAAAATATCTCTTCCGTGTTTCCCTGAAGCAGTACCGTATCCGGACTATAGGGTCCGGTCGTTCCGGCCATGGGACAGATTGTGGGAAGTATCGTGAAGTTATTTCTTGCCCCATCCAGTAAGATCTGCCCGTTGAACTCGCCGATAGTCAGCGGAGATTTTACAGCCACTGCTGCCGAAAGCAGGTTACTCTCGGAAAGATCCCTGCCCCGTGAAAGTATGTTTCCGATTTCAAACCATCTTCTGAAACTTTCCAGACTGCCGGGATAGATATTGCAGTGTTTTCCGTGATGCAGCAGATGGATCTCCAGGGCCCGTAAGTTTGAAGTCCGGTCAGCGCAGTCGGTAACCGGAAAATCCATCAGACTGACAGCCCCGGAGCGGGGATTCAGCTGGGTCAGGATAGTATGCCGCCGGACATCTTCAAGGGACGGTCTCCTGGGGCGGCGGGTTTCATAATCGATGATCCATGGGTCGGTCACAATCGAATAGATCTGTTTTTCGGTACTGCCGATGATCCGTTTATTCCCGTCCAGCCCCTGTATTTCGTAGGTTTCGGGAACCAAGGCGAGGAGCTCCCGGAGCCGCTCAGGGGGAATTTTAACCGTGCCGTTTTCCTCATCAATGTCGGCTCCGTTTTTACGGGCTATTTTGAGCAGCTCCTTATGCTGGACGGAAAAGCCGGTTTCGGCAATCAATTTTTCTGTCAGTTCATGGATTTGGTTTACCTGGTCCGGTTTAAGCACCTTTAAATTCATAAATCTTCCCTTCCTTGCAAATATTACGATATAATTGACATCTTAATACTGGTATAGACAGAAAGAAATGACTAAAGGGGCCTTATTTCTTTGAAAAAGGGCCGAAATTCAGAAAAGCTTAATATGATTATAACGGTTCCATTCAATTCGACACAGATCAATATATGGATCGACAGCGCTTTTTCTGATCCGAAAGAAAGCGGAACAGCTGAAATCCACAGTCACCCCGGCTGCGAAATAAACTTTGTCACGGAAGGTTTCGGTTTTATTAAAATAGGGAAAACTCAGTACCCGGTATCAGCCGGAGATTACTACATAACAGGTCCGGCAGTGTGCCATCAGCAGATAATCCGGGAAGGCTGCGGATTAAAAAAAATGTCATTTAGAATGGAATTAAACACCCTGAACACGGTAAAAGCGGACGAAACGCGCCGGCTTATTGCCGCTTCCGGATTTTTTACATCCCGGACAGGAAAAGGGAAACAGCACATTATCACCCAAATTCTCGGGGAATTAAAAAACCCGGGGGTTGGGTACGAGGTAAAATTGAGATCACTTTTTTCTCTGCTCATCATAGAGATAATTCGGGACATTGCCGAAAATGAAAAACCCGCGGGATCAAAATCCGGCGGGGAAATGTATAAAAAAAGATCCTTCATTATAGAAGATTTCATAGAAAATAATTACAGCAGGGGAATAACCGCCCGGGATACGGCGGAGTACCTTAATGTAAGCATCCGGCAGCTGAACAGGATTTTTCAAGCTATGTATAAAATGTCCTTTAAACAAAAACTGCTGGAGAGAAAGATACAGATTTCCCAGAATCTGCTGGAGTATACCGACCTTCCAATCCAAACAGTTTCCCGGAAAATCGGGTATGATACGGTTAATAATTTTTCAACGATGTTTAAACGGAAAACCGGAAAATCTCCGCTGGAATACCGGAAGAAACACCAATCATGAGTGACTAACTTTATATGAAAAACATCAATATCTTCCGTACTCTTCCACGATATCGTGCACCAGTTTGATTCGGTCCAGTTCTGTTCCCGGCGGGACCTGATCTCCCGCGGACTGAACAAGACGGGGGCTGATTTTCCGGAGATCAAGCCATTCCCGCACATGCTCGATAAACTCTTTTTCAGGAGTTTCGGGGAGCCATTTTCCGGGAGAGATTCCCCCCATCAGAACAATCCCGTTACCCGCCTGCTCCCGGATCTGCTCCGGGGTCAAGTCTCCGTTTGGAGCGGGAGTACAGGCATCGGCAACATCGATTCCCGTTTCGGCAACCAGCCCGATTACGTTCCGGAGCATTCCGTCCAGGTGTGCCGATACGGTTTTCCCGGCTTCATGAAACCGCCGGGCCGTTTCCCGGTAGTGATTGTAAGAATACCGTTTAAACAGATCAGGCGTCTGCACATCGCTTGAAAGATTATCGGTAAAAAAGAGGTGGGGAGCCGGAGAATCGCAGTAGAGATCCACAAGCTCAAGATGCTTTCCATTGTAGGTATCGATATACTCCTGAATTATATCCGGCTGGTCATAAATCATGTATACCGACTTTTCGACTCCCATATAGTACGACATGAGTGATCCGAGGGCGGTGTAGCCCAGATTCGGAAACCCTAAACCGGTATCTCCGCCCAGCGTCTCCATGGATTCCCAGTTTTCATAACACGGCCGGAAAGCACGCCTGGAAGCCGCGTATGTCAGGATTTTTAAATCATCCGGTGTGTTCACCATATGCCGGGTTATGTCCCATGAAAAACTTTTTCCGTTCCATTTCCGTTCCATGGCGATTTCGCCTACAGGAGTAACAAACCGCTCCACAGCCAAATCACCCCTCATCTGCCGTTCCCTGGAAACGCCCTCACCGTAGTATTCTTCGTGAAGAGAACCGGCTTCTATATACCATCCGGCCTTTACTTCTCGGTGGAGCGCCACGATTTCATCGGCATTCCGGTTAATCGAAAAGAGATCCCACCGTTTTCCGGTTTGAGACCGGAACCAATGCCCCAGATCGGCAAACCAGGGAACCCTGTCCGGTGTTTCACCCCTCAGCACTGTTAATAACCGCTCTCTTTCTGTCATGCCCCGCCCCATTATTAATTGTTGTATTGTTATAACAATATACGGTAGAGTATAATGCCTCCCGCCGGGTATGTACAGACAATTACAAGAGAAAGGTGATAAATTCTCCGGGTAGAACTGGGATTTGCTGTGATAAATTTATTTCACTGCAATAATTTGGACATCCAGCTTCGGAATTCCTGCCAATAAAGAAAGACCCGCCAGAGCTGCACGGGATTTTAGCGTACGATGAATATCATCGGGAACATTCCTTATTTGAATCATTTTCATGTGAGAATGATAGTCTCATATTATGCACATATCAACATGTAGATCGCATGTCAAAAATCTTTTCGGGATTACATTCGCATACCTTTACACGAAAAAAAAATATGCCCCATTTGCTAAGCCAGAGACTCGTAAAGCTTGTTATATTTTTCGTGGATCATCTGCCGGTCGAAGTCCCAGAACTCTTCCAGCATGTCATCGAGTTCTTTATCCGTAAAATATTTTTCAGTATCCGGAAAAAACTTTTCGTCCTCCTTAACGATATGCTTGGGATAAAAATCGATGAGCCAGCTCAGTTTTTCTGTTACTGTGTTGATGCTCTCTTTATCCCCGTCAACATAGGCTTCTTTGGCATCCACCAGCTGTCCAACAACATTCCGCGCCTGTACGTGTTCATTAACCAGCTCTTTCATGACCCGGTCATCGTCATCACTTATCTCTTTTTCTTCCAATGCTTCAAAGAGGATGTCCTCCTCCTTGCCGTGATGGGTCCGGTCCGCGTAGGTGCGTATAAAATCAACAATCGTATCGATAAAAACAGAATCTACATCCCGGTCTTCTTTAATCCTCTGTATCTCACGGTCGGTTAGATTCAGCATTTTTTCGATTAATCTGTGCTCGATCATGAGCGGTCCTCTTGGTTTCATAACTCCTCCTGTATCTAATCAAAGTTACGAATGACTCATGCCGGAGTCAACGCATTGATGAAAACAGGCAGAATCAATATAATCCCTTAGCGCAAATTTCGATAGGAGAATAAAATGCTGTTTCATGAAGCCTTGATGGCATTTCTAGTGGTGATGGGATTTATATCTATCCCCATTACCGCGATAATAACCCGGAAGAA
This sequence comes from uncultured Spirochaetales bacterium, assembly GCA_964384485.1. Classification (GTDB taxonomy): domain Bacteria; phylum Spirochaetota; class Spirochaetia; order CAYLLE01; family CAYLLE01; genus CAYLLE01. Next base: position 6,590 of record CAYLLE010000083.1, read on the forward strand.
CTCCCCCATAGGCCAGGCTATCGCCGAACGGATTCGGAATAAAACAAAAACGATCGAAAACAAGGATACAGAAGAAAAAATACGCCGGCTGGAAGGGGCACTCCAGGACCAGCAGATGTCCATGGAGTCCATGGAACGGGAGATGCGGTTTCTCAGCAAGCTTTTGGAAGACAAATCGCCTCAGCGGTAGGGAGAGGAATCCTGCTTCACGGTATACTGCCGCCGGGCTGCGGGGCTCCCGGCCGAAAAAACTGATTTACCGGTTTGCTAAATGCTCGTACAGCTCGAAAATCACCCATAGTATCTACAAAAACCGGATCGATATCCGGCAATGCTCGATCATGAGCGGTTCTCCCGGTTTCATATTTCCTATTATGCTCCCAGCCCTTTCATGACATCCGCCATGGTATGGTATTCTCTGTCCGGAAGTTTTTTAACTTTTTCTAATACACTCTCCTGAGCGTTTTTATTTTTAGCGTGATTTAAAATTGCTTTTTTATCCGCCGGCATAGCTAACCCTTCTAAAGCCTTGGCTAAGCCTGCAGCGCTTCCGCTCTCCACCGCTTTCCGGCTTGGAGGTTTCCTCATCCGCTTCGGTTTTCCGGTTACAGCTTCCTGGTATGATGCTGCAAATTCGGCTGCATCGTGATAGGTTTTATCCGGAAGATTTTCTATCGCCTCCAGAACTCTATCTTCTACACCCTTTTCACCGGCATAATTGAGTACTCCCCCGCGGGTCTGAGGAAAATCTATGCCCGCAATGGCTTTTTCAATATCCGCCGCGGAGACCGCCTTTTCCGGGTGAGAGGTTTGAAGATGACGGGTGTAGACGGAACGCGAATCAAAGCTTTTTCCGCAGGCAGGACAAATGTATTCATCCGGAGCAGCTTGACCCACAGCTTTTGCTACATCGGCCATAGTTTTAAACTTTCCTTTCGGCAGGTTCCTAATCAGCTTTAAAGCAGGATCCGGATTCTCAAGTTTCAATTTATTTTTTTCAGCGTAATCATAAAGTTCTTCGTTACCGGCGGGTAAAACAATGCCTTCCAGGAGCTTTGTAACCGCGGCAGCAGAAGGTGCTTCACGGGCAGCTTTGCGGCCGCCTTTAGTACCCCCTTTCATCCCTCCGGCTCCAAACTGTACGCCCTTTTTTCCATGGTGCAATTCTCTAAATTCATTTAGAGACGGAAATTCTTTTTCCAGAAGTCCTTCCGTCGGGACATCCAGATTCAGATCATCCAGAACATCGGAACGTTTACCTATATTAATCCCCAAATCCTCCGCCGCTTTTTCTTCTCTGGCACCGATTAAAAGAAGCTGAGCGTTATCATAATTCAGAAGATCCGGATTGTCCGCCGGGATCCACCGCCGGCCGGCAAAATGGTCTTCGAATTCTGCCGGGTAATCGGGTTTCGATTTCGGAAAGCCTTTAACATGAATATCCGGGTTCTTTACCGCTAATACAAAGCTTTCTTCCCTCATCAAAGAAAACAGCTCTTCAATTTCTTCAGACTGTTCCCTTTTAAGTTTATGGACAAACTCGGCATGATCGGTCTGTCTCACCAGGGCATATCTGCCCTCTGCCACTGGCGCGGCAGGGGGCAGATGCCTGGTACCCCGGGTTTTTGTTTCGTATTCTCCCCCTTTGAGAACTTCTTTCAACATCTCGGGGGTTTCCGTTACCATCGTTATAATAGCCCACCTTCTTCTGGTCGGACCCTTTTTGGTTCCCGGGAGTTCTTTCCCTCCGATGTTTATGAGGCGGTATATATCCGCAGTTTTCATAATCATATAGAAACGCTGTACATCCCGGGGAGTCTCTGCCTCTACTTTTGGCCGATAAAAATAGTATACTTCCCCCTTTTCCAGAACTTCCGCCATAACACTCTCCTTTAAACCGGCTCCGGTTTTTATTTTGAAGTTACGGTTGAATAAAACTGGGGTCAAGGAGATGGTTACTTACCAGATTGTTCCAATCATGAATGGAACGGGAGATGCGGTTTCTCAGCCAGCTTTTAGAAGAAAAATCGCCCCGCCGGTAGAAAGAGGAATCCTGTTTCGCGTTATCCTGCCGGAGAACCCGACCATGTAGGTGATATCCTCCACTGTGTAACCTTCTTCCAAAGCTTGTTTCGCCAATTTTTCTCTAGTCTGCCGGACCTGCCGGACGATTTCACTGAACACCGAACCTTCCCCAGCCGCGGTTGACCATATCTCCCGTTTAGTGAGTGTCATGGTCTTGAAAACACCTCCAGTGATGATATTGTTCTTTTTGTAACATCAGTTTAACCTAGCATGATAAAAAATGGGTACATTAAAAGTGTGTATATTATCAGAGAATTAAATCAGCTATTGCGGTGAACGGGAATTGCCAATAAATTCTTTTTACTTGAAGTTAAAAACAAAAAGGTGTACAGTAATGGTAACCTGAATCGTTCAAGATTGCAGCAACATCGTGCGGCAGACTCCTTAAACTTGAACTTTTTCACGTTACCAAGGAGGCTATATGACGTTAGAGGATTCCAACGGGAAAATTTCCACACCCCAAAATGTGAACGAAGTAACCGCAATGATTGACTGTGTAGGCAACGGAATTGATCACTGTATACTTAGCGACGGCGATATGTATATACAGACCGCCGGTTCATCACCCAATTTAGTGGTTGAATACCAGGACAGCACTGGTCATTATGCGGCACCTGAGACGCATTCAGCACAAATTGTGAAAGACCTGTTCAGCGCGTTTTTTCAAAAGAACGATGCGTGGAGGACTATGGTGGTATTCTCCCCGCAAGGAGGAAATACTTCAGGTCCAACTCAGACTGCCGGACAATCAACCTCCCGAACGGGCGGGAAAAGTTTTAAAGACGGCCTAGTGGACTCGGTAAAGAGGGAAGTTAAAAACAATATCTCAGGAATGGTCCGGCGGGGCGTCAGGAATATCTTTAGAAAATTTTAATGATAATAGAAAGTGTATTGTTTTGCCGCTGTTAAGTTCACTAATTTTTTATTTGGGATATGAAAAGCAGCCGTCTGAATGGGTTCAATTTAGTCACGGGGTAAAGTCACCTGACGGATCAAAATTAATATACCTACGGTATAACCAGAAGTATCATAAACCGAAAGGTCTTTTCCGGTTCCCCGACGGCGGCAGAGTAAAAAAAACAGAAAAAGAGTTAGCCTTTTATATTTATGACTATTCTGAAAATTCGACAAAGAAAATTGTTCCGGTAGCCGGCCATCCGGGTAATCCGCCTAACATTTTTATTTCATGGAAAAAAAACGGCATAGCCTACTGGCTTAACAGCGCATTCAATAAAAATTATATTCCCTCAGTATCATGGTCTCATAACAGAGGCATTTTTTTTATCAACACGATGAGCTGGAAACAGCACCAAGTTCTCCCCTACGGTGAAATTCCGGAACTTAGTCCGGACGGCACACAAGCAGCATTTCTAAGAAGAACAGAAGCGGATTCCAGTGAATTATGCGCGGTCAATATTGACGGCGCCAATCTCAGGATATTGATGAACCTCCGGAAGATGAAGGTGAATCGGATTGAATGGGCCGAAATAAATACAATCTTTCTGCATACTTCAGTAACAGAAAAAAAGGTGTATCAGTTCAATTTCAGTGACGGCAGATTAATCCCGGCGGTTCGGGATTACCATCACACAGTCCCGCGGATCAGTCGGAGCGAATTAAAGGAAATACTGAGGGAAAAAAGAACCTGATTAATTGTATCACGGCCGTAAGATCATCCCGCGGCTAGGTTCAGAGATTTCCGTAACATACACGGCGGCATCTCCGATAACCGGAATATCCTCTGAGTATTTGATCATCCGGTTTGGTAAAGCATTGATCTTATCTCTGTAGGTTCTTATTATACCCTATATGGCAAAACACTCTGATTACATAACTGAACAGATTAAGAACCGTCCCGTCTTCCCCAAACGGGCTGTCGTGACCGGCGGGATGCCCTACGGCAACAAAGAACTGCATTTCGGACATATCGGCGGAATGTTCGTTCATGCTGATATTTTTTCACGTTTTCTCCGGGACAGGATCGGTAAAGATAATGTCGTTTTTGTTTCCGGGACGGATTGTTACGGATCTCCTATAGTAGAACAATACCGGCAAAAGGTTGAATCCGGCTCTTTTGAAGGCTCTCTTGATGATTTTGTAAAAACAAATCACGAAAGACAGAAGGAAGTGCTTGATAAATACCTGGTGGGAATCAATCTTTACGCAGCTTCCAGTTTTTCCCGATCCGCTGAAATCCACCGGGAAGTTTCGGGCGGGTTTCTTGAAACCCTTTATCGGAACGGACATCTTCTCAGGATCAGCAAACCGCAGTTTTATGATCCCGTCCGGGAAGTATTTTTGAACGGACGCCAGGTTGAAGGCCGATGCCCGGTACAGGGCTGTTCATCCGATAAAGCGTATGCTGATGAATGTTCCCTGGGTCATCAGATAAATCCTGAAGATTTGATCGCCCCCCGGAGCACCCTTTCAGGTGAAAAACCGGTACTTAAAGAGGCGGAGAATTGGTACCTGGACATGATCGCTTTTCATGGTCTTCTGAATGAATGGACGGAATATGCGGAAAAGCAGCCCGGATCGAGAGGTTTCGTTATTTCGAGTCTGCGTGAGTTCTTAGAGCCGCCGTCAATATTTGTCTTGGACAAGCATATGGAAGAAGTCCGCTCCATGAAAACGGAACTTCCCCCATTTACCGAAGAGGAAAGCAAGAGTAAATCGACCCGCCTGATTTTTGAAAGCCTTGAAGCCAGGGAAAAAGCATACACACTATTTACCGAGCGGGAAATAAGATTCAGAACCGGGAAAACTCTGGTACCGTTCCGGCTGACCGGAAACCTCGACTGGGGTCTGCCCGCGCCGGACATAGAAGACCTTAAAGGGCTCACTTATTGGGTCTGGCCTGAGTCTCTAATTGCGCCGATCTCATTTGTAAAAACATATCTTGAGACTAACGGAGACACTCACGGTACCTGGAAGGATTACTGGCTCAGCAAAGACGCACAAGTATATCAGTTCATCGGCGAAGATAATTTATACTTCTACGGTCTGGCAGAATTAGCCATATGGTACGGCATGCAGGGAAAGAATCCTGTCGCCGATCCGCCTGAGGGCGAACTTCAGCTCCCCCACCTGATTGTGAATAACCACATTCTGTTCCTGGACAAGAAAGCTTCCAGCAGCGGAAAGGTGAAACCCCCCATGGCCCGGGACCTTCTGGACCATTACACCCCGGAGCAGTTGAGAGCGCATTTTTTCAGCCTGGGACTAGGGATACGAAGCGTCGGTTTCAAACCCAAATTTCTTAACCCAAGCGCGGGGGAACGCGACGCCGACCCGGTAATGCGGGAGGGAAATCTGCTCAGCAATGCCTTCAACCGGGCAGTCAGATCCTGTTTTTATACAGTGCAGCAGAACTTCGGCGGAAAGCTCCCTGACGGAGAAACTTCCCGGGAAATATTCGACGGAGCGGCTGAGGTTATCCTTGAATTCGAACGATACATGTATACCCATGAGTTTCATCAGGCTATGGCTGTCTTGGATCGGTACATCCGGGAAATCAACAAGTACTGGACCCACCGCTCGAAAGAAACTGCGGATGATGATACCGAAGGCAAAGCACAGGTGCTTATCGATTCGTTCCACATGGTAAAAACCGCGGCAGTGCTTGCCCATCCGATTGCCCCAAAGGGAACGGAAATGATCCGGGAATATCTCCAGCTGGGAGAAGAGATGTTCAGCTGGGAGCGGATATTTGACACGATTCCGGAATTATCTCCTTTACCGGGAAGTCATCAGTTCAAGTTCCTGGAACCGCGGGTGGATTTTTTCGAGAAGCATTCGAGTCAGTTTAAGAAGTAATACAGGGGGCATCATTCTGCCGGAAAAAAACAATCAGCCCAACATTATCTTCATAATGGCGGATGATCATGGTGCGTGTGCAATCAGCTGCTACGGCAGCAAAATAAACCGGACACCCAATATTGACCGCTTAGCAAGAGAGGGTATGCGGTTCACTAATTGTTTCGATGTGAATTCCGTATGCGCGCCCAGCAGGGCTAGCATCCTTACCGGAAAACACTCCTGCGCCAACGGGTTCCTCCGAAACGGAGATACCTTTGACGGTTCCCAAGTAACATTTCCCAAACTCCTTCAGAGGGCCGGATATCAAACCGCAATCATCGGGAAATGGCATCTGGGTTCCGAACCCGCCGGCTTTGATTATTACAATGTTCTGCCGGGTCAGGGACGCTATTGGAATCCAGTTATGAAGGAGAAGGGAAAAACCTGGGAAAACGGCAATAAAGGAGGGGAGGTACGAAAAGGCTACCTTACTGAGGTGATAACCGATGACGCTGTACGGTGGATGGAAGAGAGAGAAAAAGATAAACCTTTCTGTCTGCTGGTGCACCATAAGGCGCCCCATGCTCCGTATGACTATCCCGACCGATATTCCTCGTTCTATCAAGAAGATCTGCCGGAACCGGGAACACTGGATGATGATTACTCCACCCGCAGAGCCCTGCAGGACTCTAAAACAGAACACTCCCGTCTCGACATGGTGACAAAAAAAAGATGTGAAAATTGGAAATTTGACGAGATAGACGGTCCTGAACGTCTATCCGGGGTACCTTTAAGAAAATGGGTATACCAGCGTTTGTTTAAACGGTATTTAAGGCTTGTCAAAAACCTGGATGAAAATGTCGGGAGACTTGTCGATTATGTTGATAACACTGAGTTAAAGGACAATACGATAGTAATATTCACCTCCGATAACGGCTTTTTTTTGGGAGATCACGGACTTCATAATAAGGTGTGGATGTACGAAGAATCCCAGCGTGTACCCCTGCTGGCTCGGTATCCGAACGGAATCACCAAGGGAACGGTTAATTCAGATTTGGTGACAACGCTTGATTTTTCCGCGACTTTTCTCGATTACGCCGGAGTCCCGGTACCGCGGGATATGCACGGCAGGTCTCTACGGGAATTATTCAACGGCAATACATCAACCAATTGGAGAGAGGCAGTATATTATCATTACTACGGAAGTGCTTATGGATACGGCCTTGATCCTCAGCTTGGGATACGAACCAAAGATGAAAAACTCGTTTACTTCCATGACTTTTCTCCTGAACCGTATTTTGAATATTTTGATCTGCAAAATGATCCCGCGGAAATGCGGAATGTATACGGCGATCCTGCATATTCCGAAAAAATAACCGCTTTAAAGCATAAACTTCGAGAGGTTCAGCAGGAACTGGGAGAAGACATACACACCCCGTGATTCGAATTAAGTCTGCTGTTTCTTCCCGGACCGGAACTTATTTTTGGACCGCCGGTTTCTCCGGTTCCCCGGGGCGGAACTGCCCTTCTCGACCTTAAGCGGTTTTCCCCGGTAGGTAAATGAATCCAGGGAATCCCAAACTTCTCCGATATTCGCTGAATCAACTTCGATCCGGGAATGGTTCTGTTCAATGTCGATCCGGCCGATCCGGATATTTCTGTTCCTGGTGGACTGATTGATCAGCCCGATGAGCTGCTGAGGTACGATCCGGTTCTGTCTGCCCAGGTTTATCTTGATCGCGGTAAAACCGTTACCGCTTTTTCCGCTTTCACCGTTCTTTTCCTTCCGGGACCGTTCTTTAATTTTCCGGCTGCTTGAAGCAGGAGCCGCCGAAGCAATGTCGTTTTCTTCATTATAATAGGTCAGGAATTTACTGAATTCGTTTGAAACTACCCGTTTAATGATCTCGTCCCGGTCAAGTCCGTCAAAGCGTGAAATCATTTTTTCCATGAATGGACCGATAAGCGCTTCATCTACCGGTGTGTTTTTAATCTGGTCCGCCAGATGGTAGAGCTGTTTCTCGCAGATATCTTTTCCTGTGGGAATCGGATTTTCCGAGATGCTCCGCTTAACGGTGCCTTCAATCCGTTTTATCCTCCGGTATTCCTTGTCTGTGATGATGGATATAGAAGCTCCGGTCTTGCCGGCCCTTCCGGTTCTGCCGCTCCGGTGGGTGTAGACACTGGGATCATCAGGAAGGTCGAAGTGTATGATGTGGGAGAGATCTTCCACATCCAAACCCCGGGCGGCTATATCTGTAGCCACTAGCAGATGAAGATTCCGTTCCCGGAACCGCTTCATTACCCAGTCCCGCTGAGTTTGAGAAAGATCGCCATGCAGCGCGTCGGCGTCGTAACCGTCCCTCATCAGACGGTCCGCGATATTCTGCGTTTCCGCCCGGGTTCGGCAAAATACGATGCCGTATACATCCGGATGATAGTCTGCCAGCCTCTTCAGGGCGCGGTACTTGTCTTTACTCCGGACCATGACGTAACTGTGTTCCACCATATCGGTGCCGGCGTTCCGCTTTCCCACAACCACCTCTTCGGGATCCCGCATATAGCCGTCCGCGATCCGGGCGACTTCGGGGGGCATGGTTGCCGAAAGAAGCAGTGTCTGCCGATTCTCCGGAACCGCGGAAAGTATCGCGTCCAGTTCATCTTTGAATCCCATATCCAGCATTATGTCGGCCTCATCCAGAACCAGGTATTCCAAATCGGTCGGATCAATAACGTTTCGGTTCATAAGATCCAGGAGCCTGCCGGGAGTGGCCGCGATTATATCGGTGCCCCGCTTTACCGACTGGATCTGTCTTCTAACGTCGGCTCCGCCGTACACGGCGGTTATGGATACCGCGGGAAGAAACCGTGCGTACTTTTCAAGCTCTCCGGTTATCTGCACACAAAGCTCCCTGGTGGGACACAGGACCAGCATGCGGGGGTTCTTCCCGCTTTTTGAATCCGCGCTGAGTTTTTTAAGCAGGGGAAGTCCAAACGCGGCAGTTTTGCCGGTTCCTGTTTGTGCGAGTCCGATTACATCGCCGTCTCCTTCCAGGAGCAGGGGGATCAGGGCTTCCTGTATCGGTGTTAGAGTGGTAAAGCCCATCTCTGTTACAGCCCGGACTATTTCCGGTCCAATATTACATTCTTCGAAAGTCAATTATTTATCCTTATTATGTTCGATTAATATGAGGCATTCAGCAGGAAGGTACCAGATATCGGAGATAAAATACTGTATTTCAGAGAATTAGTCAATTACCCAGCAATTCCCGGTGATCAAATTCGCATTACAAGCAATTACATAAATCGGGATCAC